>NZ_BAOS01000029.1 GCF_002443295.1 Candidatus Scalindua japonica
CCATTGAGGGGTACTCATAAGATCATTATGCATTTATCCAGTGGATTGCGCAGTTTTTTCGTAATGTACTGGACAAGATTAACCGGCAATTAAATACATTGAAATTTTCTCTGGATATGTTATAATTGCTGCATGGAAAATATCGATGCACGAAAACTTTCAACAGAAACCCAGCAACAGATACGTAACCAATCAATTCGACTCAGAAAGTCTGGAAAAACTTACAGAGAAATATCAGAGATTACCGGTATTCATCTAAATACTATTGCCAGATGGTGTAAAGCTTATCAGCGTAAAGGTGCTAAAGCTATTCAAATTAAGAGAAGGGGTAGACGAGTGGGTAACTGCCGAACATTGACCCCGGAGCGAGAAAGAGAAATCCAGAAAATTATTTATGAGAAGTGTCCTGATCAGCTTAAATTTTCTTTTGCATTGTGGACTCGTAAAGCAGTTCAGCAGTTAATCAAACAACTCTGTTGCTTTGATATGCCGGTACGAACTGTAGGTGAATATTTAAAACGATGGGGTTTTACGCCTCAAAAGCCATTACGCAGAGCTTACAAGCAGAATTCTAAAGCCGTTAATGAATGGCTGGATAAAGAGTATCCTGCAATTGCACAAAAAGCTAAAAAAGAAAAAGCAGAAATCCACTGGGGAGATGAAACGGGACTTTGTAATGACAGTTATCACGGCAGAAGCTATGCACCACGAGGGCAAACACCCGCGATTCGCCTTCACCCCAGGTGCAAACGGGTGAATTTGATTTCTACAGTTACGAATCAAGGCAAGGTAAGATTTATGGTATATAAGGATAAAATGAATTCTAGTACTCTTATAAAATTTATGAAACGCCTTATCAAAGATTCAACAAGAAAGATATTTCTGGTTCTTGATAATTTAAAGGTTCATCATAGTCACATTGTAAGGAATTGGCGACAAAAGCATAAAGAGCAAATAGAGGTTTTCTTTTTACCCTCTTACTCCCCGGAGTTAAATCCAGATGAGTATTTAAATTGTGATTTAAAAGCAGGTGTACATTCCAAAACGCCTGCAAGAACAAAAGAGCAACTCAAGAATAAGGCAATATCTCATCTGAGAAAACTTCAAAAGTCTCCGGGCAGAGTAAGGAAATACTTTAAACATCCAAAAATTGCGTATGCTGCATAGTCAATCTATTTAATTGCCGGGTTAATAAGTGTAATGTTTGTATTATTACGAAACTTTCGAGAGAATTATTCTGTGTTGCATGTTTAGCGTTGACACAACTCCCCTTTCAAACTATACAATTCGCTTAAAATTGGTTTTTCATAAAGTTAAAGTAAAAATGAATCTGCCTGTTCCGTATTAATCTTCATTTTTACTTTGGTATTTCTATGGCTATATGGTATTTTTTACTCAAATATTAAACATAGATATACTTGACAAGAATGGGAGAAAATGAGAAACTTCTTTTTGGATTGTTATTCTTTCTAAATATTACATGAATTCTGATATTAAAAACAGTTTATTAGTTAATCCTCTTTATACCCCTGTTTCATTTTCCAACCACTACAAAACCTGTAAGATGTTTGGGGCTCGCTATCTAACCCCTCCTCTTGGGTTAATTACCGTAGCATCATTATTACCTGATAACTGGAATGTGAGACTTATTGATTGTAATGTCAGTTCACTTACTACTGCGGATATCGAATGGTCAGACATTGTATTCAGTAGTGGAATGGTGACACAGCAAGATGATCATCTTGCGCTAATTAAACAAGTTAAAGATCTCAATAAGTTTCACGTAATTGGTGGCCCTGATCCTACTGCCCGTCCGGATGTATATGAAAACTGCGATTCTTTAGTCCTTGGAGAAGCGGAAGTCAGTCTGCCTTTATTCCTGAAAGATTATTTTTATTCTACTCCAGAATCTATTTACAAATCTTCTAACCTACAGGCAGATATGAAGAAGAGCCCCGCACCAAGATTCGATCTTCTAGAATTTGAAAGATACTTGTATTTGAACATTCAGACTTCAAGAGGCTGTCCTTTTTCATGTGAATATTGCAATATCTCAATGTTAAATGGAGTTGGACATCGGGCAAAAAGTATTAAACAGGTTTTGTTAGAGCTTCAACAAATATATGATTTGGGATATAGGGGGGTTATGCACGTGGTAGACAGCAATTTTATTGGAAATGAGCAACATGCCAAGGAAATCCTTTTGGGACTTAAAGATTGGCAGGATGCGAGACGCAGGCCTTACCTGTTTAGTACAGATGTTTCTATAAATCTTGCGGATGATAAGGAATTGCTTATAATGATGCGTGAAGCCGGTTTTAATAGCGTAAATATTGGAATAGAAACGCCCAATAGAAAGACATTACTCTCTTCGTACAAAAAGGTTAACGTAAATCGCTCTATGCCTCAAAATATTCGTGAAATTTATAAAAACGGAATAAGTGTTATACCTTATTACGTTTTAGGATTTGATAATGACGATAAAGATGCTTTTGTAGAGATTATGGATTGTATAGAAAAATCAGATACACCTCTTAATTATATAAGACTTTTAGTGGCTATTCCGGAAACAGCTCTTGCCGAGAGACTAAAGAAGGAGGGACGTCTGCATAAAAATTTTGATGTCTTTCCTGAGAATGGAGATGTTCTGGATTACTTCTTGAACTTTGAAACACTTAGACCAAGGGAAGAGATTCTGGAAGAGTATATGAGTTTATTTAAAAAAGTGTATAGCCCTGCCAATTTCTTCAGGAGGTTGAGAAATTCAGTGACAATGTTAGGATTTTTTCAGAAGGCCCCCAGGTTGCCTAAGAAAAAGATGTTCCTTTTTCTCAAAGGAGCTATACAAATGTTTGCTATTTCTGGCATTCTTTCCTCTTACAAGTACGAGTACTGGAAGACTCTTTTCTATTGCTCTTTTGTAAACTACAGGGCATTGCCTTATACGATTGGGCTTATAGCGTGTTACCATCAAATAAAATTATTCGAGAGTTTAATGTCAGAACGATTTAATAATGAAATTTTTCTTTTAAAAAAGGAAATGAAAAGTCTTGCTAATTGACTATTAATAATCAATATCAATGTACAAGGTAAGCGTAAAATATTATCATCTCTACAAGCAGGAGAAGCCCGATAGAAAATTTATTATTTACTACTATATACGATCCAACACCCCTGCTTGATAGATGGGCGGCGACAGATCAGATGGCATATCGACTCACACGTGGCCAGGGTATTTTTACCCTTCAGGAACATGCCCACTCTTATCCATTACATATTCTTGCACAGAACATAGACAACCCTTCGGTTGTTCTTGAATGGCCTAGTTTGGATGGGTTAATAAATGAGTTGAAAAGTGGGAACTATGATTATGTTTGTATTACTTTCATGACCAGGGATTTAAACAAACTTCGTGAGATGTCTGAGCTTATCAGGGAATATTCTCCAGAATCAAAAATAGTTATAGGTGGTTATGGTGTTGTCTGTATGGTTGACGAAGTGGAAAAAGAGTTTGAAGATACTTATGATTATATTTGCCGTGAAGAAGGTATCTTGTATATGCGTAACTTGTTAAAAGAAAAAACAGATGCACCTGTCTGTTGCCGTTTACCGCAGGGAGGCAGCACTATTCCCTGGCTTTCCGCTCGTTCACGAGGAAATATAGGAGCCTTGCTTGCCGGTTTAGGTTGTACAAATCGTTGCCCTTTCTGTATTACAAGCTTTTATACAAAAGGCAACTATGTCCCGGTAATGAATGTTGATCAACTTTACAAGGGTATGGTTAAGTATTGGGAAACAAATCCATTTACGATCTCTGTAAATATATATGGCGAGAATTTTCTGGATTATAAGGAAGACGTTAAAAAGTTGGGACGACTGATTAGGGATGATAATAAATTTGGTCTCAAGAGGCTCAATTATTTTACTTTTGGTACTGTCAACGCCATCAGCAAATTTGACCCTGAAGAGTTACTATTAAATGGTTTGGATACGGTATGGATTGGTGTAGAATCACTCTATGCTAACCTGGAAAAGCTTAATGGATACGATGTGAAAAAAGTGTTTCAAGGCATGAACGAGATTGGAATCAAGACTATTGGCTCATGGATGTGTGGCCTTGAAACTCAAGATCAAAATAACATAGCAAATGATGAAGATTATCTCATCTCGCTTAATCCATCATTTCAACAAATATCTATCTTGACAGACGAGACAAGTATGCCCTGGGTAAACAAAAACAATCAAAACAGTGGAAGATCGTATCCCTGGGAAAACTTCCATTTATATGGCAAAACATTTGAACCAAAAAATTTTTCTTATGAACAGTTACTGGATAGGATTGAAAACGTTTATGACAAGATGTATAAAGTGAATGGGCCCTCAATAATGCGTATGTTGAAAACTAACATGAACGGTTACAAATTCTGTAAAAAATCCAAACATACACTTTTGAAAAATGACAAAGCTAGTTTTTTTCGACAGAGGGTTAACGCCTATTCGTCACTATTAAAGGCATGTATGGAATTTGCGCCAAGTGAGCGTGTAAAGAATTTGTTAGCAGAATTGGAGTCTGAAATTGTTGAACACTTTGGGCCTTTTACCATTAGGCAAAAAGAGTTTAATGAGCTTATATTACGAAAAGCAGTACGAGAACAGAAGGTGAGAGAAAACGATGAACATTCAATTAAAGCAGATGATTTTCGCCGTTATGTTTATCCCTCAGGATCAAAAAACCGTTTTAGGAAAAAGCCTTATACGGTTGCCTATCCTGATCTTAAATTAACCGCTCCATCTCTCGTTTAGTGGATAGAGTATGGAAAATTAATATATCATTAAAAGAACAGTTCCAGCCAGTCATTAGAAAGGAAAGCACATTTGGACAAGTCTGAAATATGCGATAAAATTTACAGGGTATTACGAGAAGTTAATCCAAATCTGGAGCAGTCGAAGATTTCGGAAGAAGCATCTTTTTTTGACTATGACATTGACTCGCTTAAACTTATAGAGCTAGGCCTGCGAATTGAGTCAGAATTCGATCAAGAGTTAAACCTTGACGACTGGGTAGACTGGGAATCACAAAAGGAAAACAGTGCTTTTTCTATTTCTTCTTTCATTGAGTATGTTCAGAATACCGTTGATAGAGAAAAGTAGTTTTATGTGTAAAGAAACATGAATAATATAAGGGTTGTCAGTTCATATCTTGAAGAACAGAGGAGTGTGGCTTATGCGGATTTTGTCGGTAAGAAATGGATTAAAGGGTTTGTTTCTACCTTAATCAAAAATGGATATAGTTTAAACGATTTTGATTTTCAATTTATTGAATTGCCTGACTCTATAAATGATACAGAAACTTTATTTCAAGAATTTGTTAATGATAATGTTCAATTAATTATATGTGCGGGTAATGATTCTGTTTACCGTCTGGCAGCAATTAATAGAACAATCCCAATGCTATATTTTGGAACACACCCGGAAAATAACGGATTGGAAATTATAGATAAGCAAAACATTTCGGGTGTCAGATTAAACCTGCCGTTAATATGGAGCTTGAAAAATTTTTCAATATTAAAGAGATTACTCCCTGATTTAGAGGAAATCTATATACCAATTTATCTGTTATCGGAGTTTGATACTCCTAACGTCCGGGTAAATCATGAACTCTTTCGCGCCCAAAAGAAAGGTTTTTGGATTCCCGGGCATTCAAGCTATATCGGTTATAAAAGCATACATTTCCTGTCAGAAAGTTTAGGCTGTCGATATTACGAATGTCCATATATTACACGGGATGAATTAGAAACATGCCTTGGTCAGATCAATCCTGAAAAAACCGCCCTGATTGGGTTTAACGATACTACGTTATTAAAAGGAGGAGTCGATCTGGTTCTAAATAATACGCGTAGAAATGGGATTCCAGTTTTTTGGGTAAACAATTTTTCAATAGTTAAAGCTGGAGGAGTAGCGGATTTCTCCAGTGATTTTGAAAGAGTGGGAAAACTGATTGGTTCGATGAGTTTACAATTATTACGTGATAATATCCCAATTGAAAAGATAATGTTTAGAGAAGATCCGGCTGAAAAATTTAGCCTAAACCTGAAAACCTGTAGGGAGATGTCTATTCACGTTTCTCAGGAAATTTTAGATAGTTTTCATGTGATTGAGGAATAAGGATTAAATTGAATGGATACAATGCTGGGCTACCACGAAACACCTGTTCGTGTTCAATTCAAAGACATTGACCGATATGGCCAGCTTTGGCATGGCCATGCCGCTTCTTATTTCGAGATTGGACGCGTGGATATTGTTAGAAAATTTGATTTATCTGTATCTGCCCTATTAAAAGAAAAGGTTATGGCGCCAATAATTGAATTGTCGTGTGAATATAAAAGCCCTGCTTTTGATGACGAGTTGCTTATCGTTCAAACAACGTTATTAAAACCCGAGAAACCCTTGCCATACTTAACATTCCATTATCATATTGTAAAAAACGGTAATGATATAATATTAACCGGCAAAACGAAGCAGGTTATTGTACGAAATGATGGACAAATACGTTTTCGTATACCCTCAACAATCCAGGAAAGGCTTGAAAGGATTTGGGAATATCTTGCGGAGCAGAAAAGTTGGAAAGAGTGAAGACTGAGAACAAGTTACTCTACCAATTTAATGAGCTTGCCCAGAGTCATCCGGATGACCTTGCGGTTCGCTTTTACAACTCCTCCACAAACATTCAGGAAGTTACTTATGGGTGGCTATATAGAGAAGCTGCCAGAGTATCAAATACATTGACAAATAAATATAGATTGCCTTCCGGGGAGGGAGTAGGAATATTTTTAGAAACATCTCTCAGTGCTATTTCGTCAATCTATGGTATATGGCTTGCGCATGGTGTTATCGTTTCCCTTCCTCTTCCAACTCGAAAAAATGATTTAGATTATTACCTGTTCAGATTAAGAACAATAATAAACCAGACTAATCTCCGTTTTATTATTGCCGGTAATGTAAGTGAGCGGATGTTAAGTAAACTGGACGTTAAGGTGACGGTAATTCAAAGTGACCAGATGGTCAAAAAAAACAAAATATTGGTAAATAACAATTATATAAATAATAGCGATGAAGTATCACTGATTCAATACACTTCAGGAAGTACATCATCTCCAAAGGGCGTCCGGCTTTCCCATAATGCTGTTGCCAATAATGTTGAAAGTATCAAAGAATGTTTGGACTTAAATAATAAATCAAAAGCATTAGGCTGGTTGCCATTGTCCCATGACATGGGGTTAATAGGAACAGTGTTATTACCTGTATATTCAAAGTGCGAGGTGACACTTTTCCCCCCAATGAGATTTATCTTGAACCCGAAAATATGGGTGCAGCTTCTTTCTAAATATAAAATTACCGTTACCATCGGGCCAAATTTTGCTTACAATTTATGCGCGCGTAAGTTTCCTGAAGAGCTTCTTTCAACGATTGATCTTCGTTCATTGCAACATTGTTTGGTAGGTTCGGAGCCTGTCAAAAGTAAAACCTTGGAAGATTTTATCCATAAGTTTAAAAAAGCAGGATTAAGGGCCGAGTCATTGAAACCGTGTTATGGGTTAGCAGAAAATGTTGTTGCCGTGTCAATATTTAAACAAGAGTGTGCTTTTATAGAAGAACCCCACCCAGGCAGTAACGGAAATGGAAACCGAAATCAATTTGTATCAATGGGAAAGCCCCTGCAGGGTATCTTAGTGGCAATTATGGATAATTCAGGTAAGCTACTTTCAGATAACCAGCTTGGTGAAATTGCTATTAAGGGCCATAGTCTTATGAGTGGATATGTTGGAAAAAACCCTGAATATACATTTACTAAAGACGGCTGGTACCTGACTGGTGATCTTGGATGGAAGATCAACGGACAACTCTATATTGCGGGAAGAAAAAGTGATGTAATAATTCGTAGCGGTGTCAATTATTATGCTCATGATATTGAAAACGAGTTAAATGATCTGGAAGGCTTACGACAGGGAGGTATTGTCTGTTTTGGTGTAACAGATGATGAGATCGGAACAGAGCGAATAATTATATGGGTTGAAATTCATTTGTCCAGAAAAGCAGGTAAATATGAGTTAGAAAATGAAATAAACAATCGCGTGTTTAAACGTTTTGGCTTTAAACCAGATAGAATTGAAATTTTCCATAAACGTGTTATACCAAAAACATCCAGTGGGAAAATTAGAAGGTTTCATTGTAAAGATATTTATTTGAAAAACCAACGTACATAGATTTTGTTAAAAAATACCAATTTAGGCGTGTCTGGACTCAACATCTGCATAGTTTGTCAACCCGGCAGGTTTTCATACAATGAGATAAGGAGTAAATTTTTCTTCTATACGTAAAATTCTTATAAAATTCTGTCACTTCCTCCTGAGTAGGGATGCTCTAACGTCATAACTTTTTTTCGTGAATACAGCTGAGAAATAAGGCTAAGCAAAAAAGCATCCACTGGTTTTTTGGAAATCGAGACATTGCGGAATATACGAATTGCAATGTTGACAAGTGAAAAATATTTTTCATAACACTTCCAATAGACCAGCCTCAGTTCTTCTGGGCTATACCCATTGGGTTCAAAAACAACATTGCTCATATCATACAGTGACCAATCATTGTTCAATATCCTTCCCTCTTTTTCCATTTCAGCGTACGTATCAGTTCCTGGAAGAGGAGTCAGAATAGAAAAAAGGGCTAGCCCCGCCTTGATTTTATCAAGAAACTCTAAAGTAACCTGGAATTGATCAAGAGGGTCTTCGTCAAAGCCAATAATGATAGCAGCCATAGGTACAATTCCAGCCCCTCGGAGTTGTCTGAAAAGTTCTTCATAATCATCAACATTGTTGAAGTCTTTGCGAGCTGATTTCAGGCTACGACGATTGATAGATTCTATGCCAATATACAATCCCGTACATCCAGCGTGAGCGGCCAATCCTATAAGTTCCGGATTCTTCAAAATTCTTGTGCTAACCTGTGAAAGCCATTGAATGTTATAGGGCTTCAGAGCCTTGAATAGCTCCTTACAGTAATCTGGATTGACCGTAATATTATCATCAACAAAAAAGAAAAAATTATTTGGAGCAGCTTCAATTTCTGCTAATACATTAGAAATTGGTTTTAACCTGAAAGTTTTTCCAAAATATTTTGTGACGGAGCAGAACTTGCATCCATATGGACAACCTCGTGTTGTAAATAGAGGTACTACGGGTTTCCCTCCCTGTCCATAGATTTTCATATTCATGTTGTTCCATTTGGGAATTACCAATGTTTGTAGGTCTGGTGGGGCAGTATCCTGATATAGTTTCTGAAGCTTACCCATTTCAACATCTTGCAAGATTTTGGCCCATATATTTTCCGCTTCTCCCACAACCACAGCATCTGAATGTTGTAAAACTTCCTGTGGAAGTACTGTCGCATGCATTCCTCCAATCATAACCTTAACACCCATCTCTCGAAACGTCTGTGCAATTTGATAAGCCCTTAAGCTTTGATTAGTAAGAGCGGTAATTGCAACCAAATCATAATTACTTGAAAACGGGATTTCCTCTACCAAATCATTAACTACAGTAACTTTGTGCCTGTCCGGCGTTAGACTATTTAAAATAGCCAATGACAAAGGTGGAAATAATGCCCTTTTGTATTTGACAGGCTTATTGTTTTTATCAAGCTTGGTCGGAAATATCATCAAAATATTCATCACTTAACCATCCTGCCTATATGTTGGTATTTATAAGTTAAAATATAATTGTAGGAGTAATATTTTTTACTACTCTTAATTGATTTTTTTTTACAAAAATTTGAATATGGTAGTAGCACAAAAAGAATGCCTAATTTTTACCTTAAAAGCATAGGGGGGCTTTAAACACCTAAACAACAAAGAAATAAACAATAGTTAAACCAGTATCGATAGTGAATTGTTATAAATCAATAGCATTTACCGGTAGTAACACCTTTTCATCACAATAATAAAGTGCTGAGAAAACCGATAAATGCTCCAAATACTCCTCCCCAGACGACCAGCCAGCCAAGGTGCTGGCGAATCATATCTTCAATAATACTCTTTACATGCTTTGGTGTCAGTTCGTCCAGCCTGGTATCTACCATATCTCCTATCTTGGACTTGAATGTCTTAAAATCCGTTTCCCGCTGTAGGACTGAAGATATATCAATATTTTGTAATATACCGGATATCCGCTTTTCGAATTCTTTTTTAAACGGGTCTCTCAGAGGTTCAAGAGCTTCTGTCCCTCCAAACATATCCAACATGCCGCCAAAGGGAGAAGCTTTGACTACCGATATAAAACCATCAAACATCTTGTCAAGGTCTATCTTGCCCATAACCAGATCCGGATCTATCTCATGAGGCAATGCTTCCTTAGAAACTTTGGCAAAATTCTCTTCCGTAAAAAAATTTTCCATAATTAAAGAACGGATACCTGCCTTAAATTCCTCAAACCTCAATGTGATTATGCCGGAACCGTAAAACCCCGGAATCTTTTCAAATAACATATGAACTGCAAGCCAGTTAGTCAGTGCACCTGAAAGCGCGAACAAACCGGATAAAAAAAGTGCCTGCTTACCGGTAAACTCAGGGCATGCATAAGTACCCCCGCACACGGCAGCGGCTATTAAATTGGTTAATAAACTTTTATTCATCATTGTCCTCAATTCATTTTCATAAAATGCAAAGTAAAAGCTTTACAAATATACCGTCTACTTAAAAGGTTGTAAAGATACAAAAACGTGTTTGATCAAATACAAAAAACATCATTGCCAGCGCAGTTGTTTGAATATAAAATTACTACTTCTTTACAAGTAAATAGTTTTGTTAAATAACTATAGTCCTGAAGGGGCGAGAAAAACTGAAAAAATTGATTTATGAACATGAGAAATATATGTCTTGCATCTTCCTCACCGAGAAGGCAACAAATTTTAAAAGAGATGGGGTTGGATTTTATAGTCTGCTATCCTGAGAAATATAAAGAAATAATTTGTGGTTTAGATCCGGAGGTACTGGTCTGTCATAATGCTCTTGGTAAAGCAAAAGAAGTAGGAGAAAAGTATAAAGGTTTAATCATAATCGGTTGTGATACCATAGTGGTATTTAATAATGAAATTTTTGGAAAGCCATTAACTCCTGATAATGCAAATGCAATGCTAACGAAACTGAGTGGTAATTATCATACGGTTATTTCCGGTTTGGCGGTCATTGATATACAAAAAAACAGAAAATTAGTTGGATACGATAAAACGGAAGTTAAGTTTAAAGATGTGTCAGAAAAAGAGATAAATGATTATGTTGCATCAGGTGAGCCTCTGGATAAAGCAGGAGCGTATGGAATACAGGGGTCCGGCGGGGTGTTTGTTAAAAGTATTAAGGGTTGTTTCTCAAATGTGGTTGGTCTGCCAAAAGAGCTGCTGAAAAAATTTCTTGAGGAACTCACAAATTAAGAGAGCCTTAAGGCTCCAATTCGAACAAGAGGGTGTCTTTAACTGCAAGTAGAAACAGTAATACCGTGTTCTTCCAGAAACACCTTTGTCTTGCTGCAGACGGGGGCTGATGTTTTTAAGCTTACTTTTGCATCTGTGACATGATGTGTGATTTTGTTTGCCTTTGCCAGTATGCCTTCACTGTCTTTCATGATAATGCGACTTTTACGTTGAATGACAATGTCAAACTGATTGATACCTGTCTGTTTTAATTTTGTAGAAGGAGGTAAACCATACAGTTTTGGATCAATAAACTTGTTCATTTTATGAATAATAGAGTTTTTGAAAAAGTTAAAAAAGAATTACAACTTTAGCTCAATTCAAACTCTAGGCACTTTCAAATTTCCTTGACGTTGCCAGTCGTTCAATTGTCAAGCCCTGCACAAGTATAGAAAATACTACAATAATGTAAGTGATGGTTAATAGCGCTTCTCTTTCCGGTCCAGTTGGAATGGAAAGGGCAAGTGCAACTGAGATGCCTCCTCGTAAACCTCCCCATGTCATGATTTTTACGGCATCAGGGCTGAAATCCCTTACACGTCGCATGAAGGTGACAGGTATGCCGACACTAATGAAACGCGCAAACAGCACAACCGGTATCATCGCGAGGCCGGCGATTAAATATCTTTCCTTAATAGTAAGGACTAATACCTCCAGGCCAATTAGCAGAAAAAGGACGGCATTTAATATTTCGTCCATTAGTTCCCAGAAGGAATCCAGGTGTTTCCTGGTCTCTTCACTCATGGCAAAAAGACGTCCTCTGTTGCCGATAAACATCCCGGCAACTACCATGGCAATCGGGCCGGAGACGTGAATGGCGCGTGCGAGAGAGTAACCGCCCATGACCAGTGCTAAAGTCAGAAGTACTTCAACCTGATAATTGTCTAAACTCTTCAGCATCAGGTAAGTCAGCCAGCCAATGAGGAGTCCGAAAAATATCCCACCTATTGCTTCTTCAATAAACAGGAACATTATGTGTTCGGCTGTGACGTCATGACCCCCTGCGGCAATACCAGTAATAACCAGAAACACAACAACGGCGACACCATCATTAAAAAGACTTTCACCAGTAATTTTAGTCTCAAGGCTCTTAGGTACTCCCGCTTTATTAAGAATTCCAATTACAGCTATTGGATCAGTTGGTGCTATAAGACTTCCAAATAACAAGCAGTAAATAAATGGTAATTTGATGCCAACTATTAAGAAAACAACCCAGGCAGAACCGCCCACGATTAAAGTGCTAAATATCACACCGAATGTTGCCAGTGTGCTGATGATCCATTTGTGTTTGGCCAGGTCGTCTAGATTTACATGTAAGGCCCCGGAGAACAGGAGGAAGCTTAGCATGCCGTGCATCAGGGTTTTGTTGAAATCGATTCCTTCCAGAGTTACCGTTGCTCTGTTCTGAATGCCTTCAAAGCCACAATGGCCCAGTATTACCAGGCTCACAGAGATAAACATTGCGATCAGCATTATCCCGATAGTAGTCGGTAACTTGATAAATCGGAAATTTAGATAACTGAAAATCGCTGCCAGGCTTAAGAGCAGGGCGGAAAGATCAAGGATTTCGATAATTTACTCCATGTTTATTAGATATCACATATTTATTTCTTTTGGCTTAAGCCACATTTCATACATTGGTATAGATATAAATGCAACAAAGCAAATACCGAGAAGAAAATATGATGCAATTATGGATATTGAAAACACGTCTGATGTGAATCTTACCAGCAATGGGCCTGAAAGGTTCATTATTATTCCTGTGAAGGCAGTGCCATAAATCGTTATTTTTATCCAGTCACGTATCTGTGTCATGGAAAGTATGCGAGACATTACGAATATGATCAGTGGAATTGTAAACGCGTGTACATGAGTTATATCCAGGAGTTCTCTATACGATTTAGGGAAGTAAAATCCCTCCTGTAAAAGAGTCTCGTCGTACTCGTAATTTTCTTTATTCTCAGATTCTTCTTCATCACCACAGTAATGACGCACGGTGTATCCGGTGGTAAAATTTGTCCTTTCGTGAAAGCCTACACATGAGATGTAAAATGCAAACCCCATGAGTAAAAGGAAAAAAGTTACAGATAATTTGTTACTCGTTGGAGATTTTGAAAGACCTCTGGCCATTTTTTATAAGATTTTCCTGATTATTTAATACGTTAAATTGCAAAAAATAGTAATAAGGATTATATACAAATAGCTTACTAAAAAGAAGAATAAAAATATTCAGATATGGGCAGGGTTCTTGTGAGAGTGCCATGGACAAGCTTATTTGACCCTGTCTTCAACCGTACTATTCTTTTTTTCTCCTGAACGAAGCGTAGAGATACCTTAATTCTTCTGATTTAAGTAGAAGTGATACGGTAAAAAATGTTATGAGCGCAGAAGCTAATGGAATAAGGAGCCGCATGAGTTTTATCATAAGTTTGCCATTACTGTCTGGCATTGCCTTCAGCATTATCCAACATGTGACGTACATCAGAAAGGTTGCAATTAATGTCTTGAAAGCTGATGTGATGATCTGTTTGTGTCCGGTAATATTGAGTTTCTTATGGAGCAGGATAAACATGATTATTATCTGAATTGTTGCGCTGATTGCTGTTGCCAGTGCAAGTCCACCTTCATGAAGAAACCAGATTAGAGTTAGATTGAGAACGAGGTTCAGGCTCACCATACTCGCGCCGACTTTTACCGGTGTTTTTGTGTCCTGAATAGAGTAGAAAGCCCTTATAATTACGTGAGAGGCTGAGTATGCCCATACGCCAATAGAGTAGAAGAGTATAACTGTAGCGGTTCTAAAGGTTGATTCTGCCGTAAAAGCGTTTCTTTCGTAAAATAACTCAACAAGCGGCCTTCGTAATAATATTAAGCCTGCAGATGCTGGTATTCCAATAAATAATACAACCCTTACCGCCTGATTAAATGTGTTGGTGAAATTTGTCCAATCTTTTCGGGCGGCATATGTAGAAAAGAACGGAAATACTGCAGTTGCCATTGCAATTCCAAAGACGCCCAGGGGAAATTGAATCAACCTGTCACCATAATATAACACTGACGCAGCGCCTGTTTCCAGCGGATATGGTATTGTCATTCCCGCAAAAGAGAAACTCTCATTACCTCCAGGATGTTTCGCAAATGCAATTGCAATAAAACTGTCCATGAGTACATTGATCTGGACAACTGCCAGGCCGAATATAATGGGAAGCATCAGTGCCATGATACGTTTGAGGCCTGGATGTGAAAAGCTGAATGAAGGTTTGAAAGTTATTCCCTCTTTTTTTAAAACAGGTATCTGCATTGCCAATTGGACCATACCTCCGATGAGAATTGCTGCCGCAAGCCCAAAAATCTTTTTCTCCAATGTATTTCCGAAAATGGGAGTAAGTAAGAATACCCCCATTATCCAGCAGATGTTCAGCATGACAGGAGCAAGAGCAGGCGTAAGGAAGTGTTTGAGCGAATTCAGGACTGCCATTGCAAGCGCAACCATACAAATAAAAAGTACGTATGGGAAGGTTATAAGCAGCAGATTTAATACTAAATCCCATTTGTGATTCAGGGATACGACTGAGGGTACAACGGAGAATGATATCTCTGCCAGTACAACCAGGCTTCCAAGGATTATAAACAGCAATGTTCCTGTTATATTTACTAGTTCCCATGCATCTTTTCTGTCTTTGGTTTCAAGATATTCTGTAAATACGGGAATAAAGGCGGCACTCAATGCACCTTCACCAAAAAGCCGCCTGAAGAGATTCGGTATCTTGAAGGCCACTACAAAGGCGTCCCAGGCCAGACTGGTGCCGAAATAGCTTGCGCATATTATGTCTCGTGCCAGTCCCAATGCCCTACTCATCAGTGTGCATAGGCTGACTGTCTTCGCAGATTTTAGGAAACTTTCTTTTTTTTGCATAGCATATAAATTAACTCTCTTCAGTTGTTAATTTATTATTAAATTGCTTTGTAGTTGAAAGGATATCTTGTGCACATATAATTGCAGAACAAATTGCTACTCTTGGTGCTCCGGCTTTTAGTACTTCATTGAGGTTCTCCAGGGTTATGGCACCTATGGCAATAATTGGGATATTTACTGCTCCCGAGATTTTTGGAATAGCGTCAATTCCTATTGATGGTTCATACTCTTTTGTCTTAGTTGGATAGATCGGGCCAATTGCAATATAATCTGCGCCATCTTTTTGTGCTTGCATTGCTTGTATAATGCTATGTGTAGATACTCCGATAATTTTTTCATGGCCAATAATGTCTCGTGCTTCTGAGACACTCATATCCTGTTGGCCTAAATGAACACCATCTGCATCAATTTCCCTGGCAACATGTACGCGGTCATTGATAATCAATAAAGTCCCGCTTTTAGCAGTGATTTCACGTACTTCTCGGGCAAGAGATATGAAATCACTATCAGATACTATCTTTTCACGCAATTGAATGGCATCCGCTCCACCATCTATGACAAGTCTTACAGTTTCTTTAATCGGTTTTGCCGCAATATTACTGCTTATTAATACATATAGCCTGGTTTTGTGAAGAAAGTCTCTCTTTGTAGTCATATATTATTGGATTCTACAATGTTCCATTCTAAGGGAAAGAAGTAAGATTCTTAACATAATAGTCCATGCACTTCAAGTTTTATCTAATTTGATTTGACACGTTATGTTGTCTTGCTATAATCCACTTTGAATAACTATTAGCCTTCTCAAGAAGAGATTTACCTTGGCAAAAGCACGAGAATATTGTGGTTTATTTGGGATTTTTGATTGCGATGATGCAGCAGAGAAGGTTTATTATGGCCTTTATTCTTTACAACATCGTGGTGAAGAGAGTGCTGGCATTGCGTCTACTGATGGTAAGCACGTAATTTATCATAAAAACTTTGGGTTGGTAAGTGATGTTTTCTCGCCTGAGAGTTTACAAAAAATAAAAAACCCACATGCCATTGGTCATGTTCGTTATTCTACATTTGGATCAAGTGATAGTATCGACAATGTGCAGCCAATGGTAGTATTGTATGCCAAGGGTGAAGTTGCTATTGCGCACAATGGTCAACTGCTGGGTGCCGGTAAGCTGAGATATGATTACGAACTGCATGGTTCAATCTTTCACACAACTTCTGATACAGAAGTTATTGTTCATTTAATGGCGAAACCAAGTCATTTGGAAAAACCAAATCTTTCTCATGTATTAAATCATTTAAGAGGCGCCTTTTCTCTCCTGTTCCTGACAAAAGATGAAATGGTAGGAGTACGTGACCCAAACGGCTTTCGACCCCTTTCAATAGGAAAACTGAACGGTAGTTATGTCTTGTCTTCTGAAACCTGCGCTCTGAACCAGATTGGTGCTGAATTTATAAGAGATGTTAAACCCGGAGAAGTGGTTTATATTAACAAGGATGGTATTAAAAGTGAAATATTTTGTTCACCAAGGCGAATTCGTCCGGCGTATTGTATATTTGAGTTAATCTATTTTGCCCGTCCTGATAGTAATGTTTTTGGAGAAAACGTCCACTTATTCCGGAAACAGCTTGGGGTAAAACTTGCAAAAGAGTTTCCTGTGGATGCTGATGTTGTGATTGCTGTGCCAGAGGGGGGAAATTCAGCCGCAATGGGTTTTTCGGAAGAGTCGGGTATACCACTGGATCGTGGGTTCATAAGGAATCACTATGTTGGAAGGACATTTATACAACCTGAGCAGGGAAACCGGCATAAGAAGGTTGAGCTTAAACTTAATGCGGTTGCGGAAGTTGTTAGAGGCAAAAGGGTTGTAGTGGTAGATGACTCTATTGTACGTGGGACTACATCAAAGTCGAGGATTAAGCTTTTGCGGAAGGCGGGTGCTACTGAGGTGCATTTGAGGATCAGCTGTCCTCCACATCGTTTCCCCTGTTACTACGGAATTGATTTTCAGAGCAAGGATGAACTTATTGCTGCCAACCACACAATTGAAGAAATAATTGATTTTTTAAAAGCGGATAGTTTGGGTTATCTGAGCCAGGAAGGGATGTTGGGTTGTGCGGCTTCTCCGCGTAATCATTATTGTACAGCATGTTTTTCCGGAAACTATCCTGTGACTGATAAAAAAATTGCTAAGAAAATACGTAAAAAAAGACCAAAAAATAAAATTACGGTATAGAAATGGCAGGATATAGTTATAAAGATGCGGGAGTCGATATTAAAGCTAAGGGTAAGTTTACCTCTGAGATTTATGGGCAGTTACACAGGACTTTTGGCCCGAGGGTTATAGAAAATCCAGGTGGTTTTGCCGGCCTGTTTTCGTTAAATCATAACTCGAAACTGTTCTCAAAAAATTACAAACAACCCGTGTTAGTAGCGTCTACAGATGGTGTAGGGACGAAACTGAAAATTGCCTTTATGATGGATCGGCACGATACGATAGGCATAGATTTGGTTGCTATGTGTGTTAATGATATTTTGGTGCTGGGAGCTGAACCTCTCTTTTTTTTAGATTATATGGCCAGTAGCAGGATGATTCCCGGTAAAATGAAGGATGTCCTTCACGGTATTTCTTATGGATGTTGTGAAGCGGAATGTGCTCTCCTGGGAGGCGAAACACCGGAAATGCCAGGGTTTTACCATGATGGCGAGTACGATTTAGCTGGATTCGCAGTCGGAGTTGTAGAAAAAAATAAGATTATAAATGGGAAGGGTATAGTTGCAGGTGATATAGTGATCGGTTTGAGATCAAACGGGCTTCATAGTAACGGTTTTTCTTTGGTGCGAAAAGTTCTATTTGAAAAAGCAAAACTGGATGTAAATAGTAAGATTAAAACGATAGATGGGACTATAGGCGATGAACTTCTTAAACCGACCAGAATATATGTTAAGTCGATTAGGGCTCTTTTACGTCATTATCAAACGAAAAAAGTTGTTAAGGGTATGGCGCATATTACTGGAGGTGGTTTGATAGAGAATATCCCCCGTGTTTTACCGGAAGGGTGCTCGGTACGGATCAAAAAATGTACTTGGCCTGTTCCGGAGATTTTTGGAGAAATACAGAAACGGGGAAAAATAGATGAGGATGAGATGTACAATGTTCTTAACATGGGAATAGGAATGGTGTTAATTGTATCAAAGCATTATGTATCCTCTATAATGAAAAAGCTAAAACTGATTAAAGAAGATTCATTTATTATAGGAAAGGTTATAAAAGGTAATAAAAAGGTTGAAATAATGTAGTTTAGGGTTTAGCGTACAAATGTTGATGTTTTTCTCTTAAGCAGGTGTTCCTGTTAGCCGATAAGTGAATGAGAGTTATCCTGAATTGTAAAACCTGAAAATACGGCTATAATTAATCTCTTAAATTTGGCTTAAGTGATATGAATCGCTCTTCTCCTGTGTATGCCATGTTTGCCGAGGCCGATAAGAATGTATACACAAAAACCGAGTGCCAGCATAATACTTGGGTAAAGAATGAAGAACACAAGGAGCGTGAAGAAAAGAACAGATGTGATTAATAAAGAAACCGGATCGCGTTTGCTACCTACAAGATCGATAATCCTTATGTACGGGACCTTGCTCAACATTAACATTCCTAAGATAAAGATAACACATGGAAGGCATGTAGAAACAGCTTGAATGTTAAGTGTGGTTTTGAGATATGAATCTAGCAAAATCAGTGAGGCAGCGGTTCCGCCAGCAAGTGTAGAAGGCAGGCCCGTAAAATATTTACTTCGTGTTTTGCCGGAAGAGTTACTCTTTTCTGATTCAAATTCGAATTTTGCTAACCTGATTGCTGCGCTCAAGGTATAAAAGAAACATACAAACCAGATAGCAATGGGCGCATCGAAAGCTCCCTGTTTGCCGATCAGGAATGCTGGAACAAACCCGAAGGTAATCATGTCTGCAAGAGTGTCTAAGTGAGCGCCCCAGGTAATTGTCGTTTTTGTTAATCGGGCAACTTGACCATCAAGTCCGTCGAATATCATGGCCAGGATAACAAGCCATGCTGCGTAAGCCTGCTCGTTATTCATGATAAATACAATTGCGCCAAAACCACAGGCGAGGTTGCCTATACTAACAATCGTAGGCGAATAATTTTTTAATTGGTTCATCATTTTTTGAAAATATCGTAGATCTTTCATGGCTAAATATTTATACAACAAAAATTATGCCGATTCAATAGATTTATTAAAAAAGTAGACAGGTGTTTGTATAAGTCATAATTATTCAATGCATTATCTCTGTTTTTTTATTTTCTTGCATTTTGATTATTCATAAACAAATAAATTGCAAATGCAGTAAAATTACTGCAACGAACTAAAACAATACTGCATTTGAAAGAAAAATTCACTACCTGGGTGAGCCGGAACATATATAGTACGATATCTGTTTGTGTCAATCCGTGTCTTGTTATGAGAGGAGGAAACATTGGAAAAAATAGATGACATAGTGTCTGTTCTTAAACGAGAAAACAAAAAATATGTTGTTCCTATTGTTACGATAGTTTCGATGACAAAAGGTCCATTTGCGGTGCTTGTTTCATGTCTTCTCAGTTTAAGGACTAAAGATAAAGTTACTGGTGACGCCTCAAGCAGGCTGTTTGGCCTTGCAGATAATCCTGAAAAGATGCTTGATTTAAGTATAAAGAGTATTGAAAAGGCTATTTATCCTGTCGGGTTTTATAAAACGAAAGCAAAGAGAATAAAAGAGATATGTAAGGTCTTGCTTGATGATTATGGAGGTGTAGTTCCTGATGAAATTGATGAACTCTTAAAACTGAATGGTGTTGGTAGAAAAACCGCAAACCTTGTGGTTACTTTGGGTTATGGTAAATTGGGGATATGTGTAGATACGCATGTACACAGGATTTCGAACAGACTTGGCCTGGTAAAAACAAAAACCCCGGAACAGACAGAATTCGCTCTAAGAAAGACATTGCCCCAAAAATACTGGCTAATCTACAATGATCTCTTGGTAACATACGGCCAGAATCTCTGTGTGCCGATTTCACCTTGGTGCAGCAAATGTAAGATATTCAAATATTGCAAAAGGGTTGGTGTAGAGAAATGCAGATAAAAATGAATAAGCTCCCATGAGATCATTTCTCTGTAATAGGGGGGTAGTTTATTCAAAATGTTATTCTTGTGTGTGAAGTTATTCTGGTATCTTTTCTCCAGTGAGTTTTGCATATGCCTCAAGATATTTTTCGGATGTAATCCGGATTACCTCTTCGGGGAGTGAAGGTGGTGAGGATTGTTTGTCCCATCCTGATTGTTCCAGATGGTCTCTGACAAATTGTTTATCAAAAGATGGTTGTGGTTTTCCGGGCGAATAGCTTTCAAGTGGCCAGAAACGTGAAGAGTCTGGAGTCAAGACTTCATCGATCAGGATTATTTTATCTTCATATTTGCCCCATTCAAATTTAGTATCACTGATTATTATTCCTTTTGTCAGGGCATATTCACTTGCTTTTTTGTATATCGCAATACTTTTTTGTCTTACTTCTTCTGAGAGTTCTCTGCCCGCAATCTTAACGGCTTCTTCGAAAGAGATATTTTCGTCGTGCCCGGATTCTGCTTTTGTTGATGGTGTAAAGATAGGTTCAGGCAACTTGTCACTCTCTTTCAAGTTGTCAGGTAGTTTCATCTTGCAGACAGTTCCGTTCTCTTTATACTCCTTCCAGCCGGAACCGGCAAGATAGCCTCTAACTATACATTCAATGGGAATCACTTCAACTTTCTTTACGAGCATGGAGCGCCCTCTAAGCATCTCCATGTCCTCCTTGATTATTTTATCAATTTCGTCTATTGAAGTTGTGATTAAGTGATTTTCCGTTAACTCTCTTGTAAAGTTGAACCAGAACTCTGACATGAGTGTAAGGACCTTGCCTTTATTTGGAATACCATTTGGCAGGATATAGTCAAAGGCTGAAATTCTATCAGTTGCTACAAGCAAGAGATTATTATCAATCTCAAATATTTCTCTAACCTTCCCTTTATTGTGCAGCTTTAAGTAAGGTATGTCTGTTTTTAATAAAACCGTATTGTGAGATGCCATTATTTTCTGTAGTAGTAAAAATTAAATGAAATAGTGTTCTTGCGAAAAATGTTTATTTAGTTTATTTTTTAACGTTTGAGTGCCTTTTAGATTTGGGCAAAATGACATTGCCGTATTGAAACTTGTCAATGCATTATCCCATTCACCTGAAGTTGCATAAATATCAGCAATTTTTTTGTATACGAAGGCTTTTTCGTTTTTACTTACTTTCAAATTTATAACTCTTGTCAGGTAAGTTATTGCCTTATCCGGCGGTACAAGTTTAGCGAGCTTTTTACAAGACAGGCGAATAATCCTGTCTTTGATTTCCTCCAGTAAAAGCTTACGTGCGGGATTGCCATCTTCATTCTGATAAACATACTCATACAACTCAAAGGCCATCTCATAATTCCCCTGTTCTTCGTACTCTTCAGCAAGGAGAAATTTGCAATCAAGATAATCCTTTATATCTAAAAAATTCAGTAGTTTAAAGTTTTTGTTTTCTTCTTTTAAACGTTCATAGTTTCTGACTGCCTGGTGTCCATTTTTATTTAGGAGGTCATTTAAGACAATTTTTGCCTGGGCCTTCAAATCATATTTGTTCTTCTCTCTTTCTACTTCAACTCTTTCATTGTAGTAAAAATCTCTAATATTTTCATTTTGCAGGAGATTATCGTAATGGACTCTTTTCTCCGAGTCGGTCAGGGTTTTATAAGCTTTGATCAGTAATTTGATTTTATCTTCCGAAGAGAAACCGTTTGTCTTGTTTTTGTCCGGATGGTATTTCTTTACAAGTTTTCTAAATGAGTTTTTGATTTCATCTCTATCTGAACCCTCCCGTACATGTAAAACTTGATAGTAGTTAATCAATGCGGTGTTACCTCTTTTCTGTTCTATATAGAAAGCTTTATGCTGATTGCATCCTCATTTAAGCATAAAAGCCTGAGTGCAAAACAAATTGAGAAAATTTCTAGTTCAACTCATACTATCATCCGTATACTTGCAAGTCAAACTTTTTGAATTTGCCAGAAGTTAATAATACGGATGGTTTAACTTAAGTGGCTTTATAATATAGCCTTATACTTTTATTGTGATTTCAGTAGATGTTTTTCGGTTTAATAAAGGCTAGTCAGGAGGGAGAAGAACAGGTGTGGTCAGGCCTCATTATACTACTCATACCTAAGTGTCTCGATCGGGTCTAAACGTGCGGCTTTCAGTGCCGGATATATGCTGAATAAAACACCGCATGCAACAGAGAAGGAGATAATAATAACTATACTCTTGATGTCAACAACGGTTGGTATTTCGTTAAAATAATAAACTTCAGGCGGAAATGGTCTCCAGCCAGAAAGATTGTATACTGTTTTCTCGATCCAATTAATTCTATTTATAAACGCAAGTCCAACCCCTGTCCCTATTGCAGAGCCGAAGAGGCCAATAAACAGGCCATTCATAAGGAAAATAAGCATTATGCCTTTGGTTGTTGCTCCTAACGCTTTAAGGATACCAATATCTTTTGATTTTTCAAATACGATCATTGTTAAGATTGCGAGTATGTTGAACCCTGCTACGATAATAATAAAAAACAGGATAAAAGCCATAACACGTTTTTCAAGAGCGACAGCTTTCAGGAAAGTACCACGTACTTCTTCCCATGTCTGAATGTAATAACCAGGTCCAAGTTCCCTT
Organism: Candidatus Scalindua japonica; assembly: GCF_002443295.1. NCBI lineage: Bacteria > Pseudomonadati > Planctomycetota > Candidatus Brocadiia > Candidatus Brocadiales > Candidatus Scalinduaceae > Candidatus Scalindua > Candidatus Scalindua japonica. The sequence goes on from NZ_BAOS01000029.1 coordinate 23,223, forward strand.
TGAAGCTGTTCTCGCACTATCGGTGCATTTTTATAATCATCCAGTCTGACACTTATTCCTGTAGCGGAGTCCTTTGTCCCGGCTAAGTCCTGTGCGATTTCTAGTGGAATATAAACATAGTTTTTGTCAACGTCATACATGCCGGATTTAAATTTTCCCGAAAGAATAAACGGTTTAACGTTGATCTTATCCCACCCCTTTATTGATACTAATACAATTTTTTCTCCATTCGGTACGAAGCTTTCAGGGTTGGTTTCAGGATCGCCTTCTCTGATACGAAGTAGTTCAATGCCACCAAAAGCACTGGGAGTTTCTCTCTCTCCATGAACAGCTAGTAAGTCTTGAGGTTTGTTGCCAAACTGTTTTATGTAGTTTTCAAAATCTCCTACTTTTGCTTCCGCAACAGGGTCTATTCCTTTAAAATAGGTGAATTCCTTTGCGCCTCTTACGTTGAGTAATGCGGGTCCTTCAATATACGGGGCACACGCATTAACATGTTCAAGAGACTCTACTTTTTTAAGGACCTCTTTGTAATTGTCTAAGCCGTAGATACCTCTTTTTTGAACAATAAGATGTGCTAAAGTACCTCTTATTTTTGAGCGTAATTCTTTATCAAAACCGCTCATTACAGATAATACTACTACTAAAGTCATCACTCCTACGGCAACACCAGCAACCGCAAAAAAGGTAATTTTCTTTCTTCGAAGATATCTCAGGCTTACAAATAATTTGTACATTTTAATTAATTCAATAATTTGTGTGTTTGAAAAATACTATCATAAGCGTATGGGTATTAGCAATTAAAAATCCGTGTATGCGGTCGCAGTCCACTTCTGTTTTGTGCTGAAACAAAGTGATATTTAAAAAAAGCTTGAAGAAGTTATATTTAAATATAGAATAGCCGAATTATCTAATATTTAAAAGGTTTTTAGGGTTTTTAATGCTGACTTTTACTACAGCTGGTGAATCGCATGGGAAGTGTCTGGTTGTGATAGTAAATGGATTTCCTGCGGGGGTCCGTTTGGATGAATCCGCTATAAATCAGGATTTGAGAAGGCGCCAGGGCGGTTACGGTAGAGGCGGAAGGATGAAGATTGAAAGTGACTGTGTGTCCGTTTTGTCTGGAATAAGGAAAAATATAACTATTGGAAGCCCTATTTGTTTTAAAATAGAGAATAAAGATTACAAAATAGATAAATTGCCAGATGTTACAAGGCCAAGGCCGGGGCATGCCGATTTGCCGGGGGCTATTAAGTTTGGCCACAGGGATGTTAGGAATATCCTTGAAAGGGCAAGCGCTAGAGAAACTGCAGCTAGAGTTGCTGCGGGGTCTTTAGCAAAAATATTGCTCGCTAATTTTGAAATCAATGTTTTGGGCTATGTCAAAAGTATCGGTGGTATAAATTCCAAAAAAACAATTAAAAACCCGGAAGAAATATATAAGGCTAGGAATAAAAGTAAGGTCTATTGCCTGGATAAAGCGGCTGAATCGAAAATGATTGAAAAAATCAAGAAGGCAAAGGCGGATGGCGATTCTCTTGGGGGTGTTATAGAAATAATTGCTTTTGGGGTTCCAGCTGGACTGGGGAGCCACGTACAATGGAATCTGCGATTAGATGGGGTCCTGGCTGGTGCTTTGATGTCTATACAGGCGATAAAAGGAGTAGAAATCGGCCTTGGGTTTGGTTTTTCTAAAAAATTTGGTTCTCAGGTGCATGATGAGATATTTTATTGCGAAGAAGAAGGTGTTTTTAACCGGACAACTAATAATGCCGGTGGAATCGAAGGTGGCATTACGAATGGTGAGGTTTTAATCGCAAGAGCTGCGATGAAGCCCATTCCAACCCTCATGAAGCCATTGAGGTCTGTGGATATTGTTACAAAGAAGCCGGTAGATGCATCAACTGAGCGTTCTGATGTTTGTGCAGTGCCTGCTGTTTCTGTTGTTGGCGAGTCTGTTGTAGCTTTTGAAATAGCCAGGTGTTTCATGGAAAAATTTGGCGGTGATAGTCTCGGTGAAGTAACCAGGAATTATAAGGGCTATTTAGAGCAGTCCTGTCGTATAATTTAATAATAAATTATGTAGTTTTATCTTGAAAAAATAAAATATTCTGATAACATTCAAAGGCTTCGTGGCTAGCGTAGCTCAACGGCAGAGCAGCTGATTTGTAATCAGCAGGTTGCGGGTTCGAATCCCACCGCTAGCTCATACTTATTCTGCATAGAATAAATTCTTGAGTTTGGGGTTTATCTGAATATTGTGGGGAGGTACCCGAGTGGCCAAAGGGGACAGACTGTAAATCTGTTGGCATAGCCTTCGGAGGTTCGAATCCTCCTCTCCCCATTTTTTATTAGGTTTATCTGATCTTTTGGTGTGATAGTAAAGTGCTGGTTGTGGGCAAATGTTTTAAATGTTGGCTCTAAAGTTGTTTTTTGTTTTCAAGAAATCATCACTGGGGTGTCCCAATTCAAAGGAAAAATACAGGAACATGGATCATTTTGTTTCTGCATACCTAATTGTAAGCGATAGTTCAGGCTGGATAAGCGGGCGTAGCTTAATGGTAAAGCCCTAGCCTTCCAAGCTAGCCATGCGGGTTCGATTCCCGCCGCCCGCTCTTATTTAAAGCAGGCAAGGTAGATTCTATAATTATCAATCATTATGCGTCTTTTGTTCTGTTATTGTGAGGATTGATATTTTTTTTATATTATTAAAAAAAGTTTTTGACATCTACTGTATTTGTGTTAAACTAAAATGCTTTCCGCTATATCCTAAATCTTTTGGCAGTTTTGCGTTACATGCTGCTGTGGCTCAGGGGTAGAGCACGTCCTTGGTAAGGACGAGGTCATGGGTTCAAATCCCATCAGCAGCTATCATTCGTGCGAGTGGATTCCGTAAATAAAAAATGTCTTTTGCGTTGTTAATATATAGTTGAATTTACAGTAAATTTGAAATTTGTAGGAGTTGAGTGTTATGGCCAAGGAAGTATTTGAAAGGACTAAGCCACATGTAAATGTTGGCACGATAGGTCATGTGGACCATGGTAAGACTACGTTGACGTCGGTGATTACAAATACAATGGCGGTGAGTGGGCAAGCCAAGGCGAGGGCCTTTGATTCAATAGACAATGCGCCGGAGGAGAGGGAGAGGGGTATAACGATAGCGATAGCGCATGTTGAATATGAGACAGAGAAGAGGCATTATGCTCATGTTGATTGTCCTGGCCATGCTGATTATGTAAAGAATATGATAACCGGTGCTGCTCAGATGGATGGTGCGATATTGGTGGTGAGTGCGCCGGATGGTCCTATGCCTCAGACGCGAGAGCACATCTTCCTTGCGAGGCAGGTGGGTGTTCCCAGGATAGTTGTATTTATGAATAAGATGGACCAGTTGGAAGATCCCGAGTTGGTGGAGTTGGTAGAGATGGAGATTCGGGAGTTGTTGAGTAAATATGAGTTTCCGGGGGATGATATTCCTGTGATCAAGGGTTCGGCGATAAAGGCCGCAGAATGTGGCTGTGCGAAGACGGAGTGTGAGCATTGTGGTCCAATACAGCAGTTGATGGATGCGTTGGATAGTTACATACCGGATCCGGTTAGTGAGATGGACAAACCTTTTTTGATGTCAATGGAAGATGTGTTTAGTATAAAAGGTCGAGGGACCGTGGGCACAGGCCGAATGGAACGGGGAATATTAAAGGTTGGAGACGAGGTAGATATCGTTGGTATGGTCAAGGAGATAAGCAAGACGATGGTAACCGGGGTTGAGATGTTTAATAAGACTCTTGAAGAGGGTATGGCTGGTGACAATGTTGGCGTGTTGCTGAGAGGGGTTGAGAAGGATGATTTGGAGCGAGGTCAGGTGTTGGCGAAACCAGGCAGTATAACACCGCATACCAAGTTTGAGGCGGAGGCATATATATTGACGAAAGAAGAGGGTGGCAGGCATACGCCTTTTTTTAATGGATACAGGCCTCAGTTTTATTTCAGGACAACGGATGTAACAGGAGTGGCGACTTTATTGGGTGGTGCGGAGATGGTGATGCCCGGTGACAATGCTAATTTGCAGATAGAGTTGATAACACCGATAGCGATGGATAAGGAGTTGCGGTTTGCCATAAGAGAAGGTGGAAAGACCGTAGGCGCTGGTGTTGTTACTAAAATTATTGAATAATAAAAATAGAATTAAAGTGTAATGGCGAACTATATAACTTTAGCATGTACAGAGTGTAGCAACAGGAATTATAGAACAAGTAAGAAGGTGAAGCAGGTAGAGCGCCTGGAATTAAAAAAGTTCTGTAAATTTTGCAGGACGCATACGCCACATAAAGAGCAAAAAAAATAGAAAGAGAAAGGTCTGTAGCTCTAATCGGCTAGAGCACCGGATTCCAAATCCGGGTGTTGGGGGTTCGAATCCCTCCAGACCTGCCAGAATGTTTTTTTTAGATTTGATGGGTTGAAGTTATGACATTTAACATTTATAGGAAGGGTCTAGGTGTATACGCAAGAAGTGCAGTAGCAGGTCTTTTTGGGCTTGCTGCAATATTTGCGGCATACTCTCTATATGGGGCAATGATAGACCTTCCGGAGTTGTATGCTGGCTCAAGGGTGCCAATATTAGGAATTAGCTTGACGTGGGGTGGGGTAGGGGCATGTTCCCTTTTTGTTGTCTGTTGTATGCTTATCTGTGTTTTTACTACCGGTTTCGAGGTGGGGCTTAAAGGGTTGGATAATAAGTCCAAAAAGGCGGTTGAGTTTTTTATAGAAACACAAACAGAGCTTCAAAAGGTTTCGTGGCCAGCTAGAAGCGAATTAATCGGGTCTACAATTGTTGTTATTGTCTGCTTGGTTGTCTTGGGGGTTTATGTTTTCTGTGTTGACTGGGTAGTTTCGACTTTTATGAAGGCTATAGATATATTGTAAAGATGTTGTTGTGTTCAGGGCTGAAAGCGTTAAGTTTTTGTGTTGGGTTCATGTCTATTCTAACATCATTAATTAATTCCAAATTAGCTGTGTAGTGCCAACCGTTTTTCTGCTGCGTGTGTTATAGCAATATTTGGTTGTATTGTATTTTAGTTTTGGATAAGCCTTTTGATATTGGATTATGGCAAAAAAGTGGTTTGTTCTTCGTGTTCAAAGCAACAAAGAAGATAAGGTCAAAGGTGATCTGGAAAAACGGATTAAGATGCAGGGGATTGAAGGTCTTATACCGCAGATATTAGTTCCGAGTGAAAAGGTGTCTGAGATTAAAGGCGGTAAGAAGAGGGTTGCTGAAAGAAAGATGTATCCTGGCTATGTAATGGCAGAAATAGAGGTTGATGAAAAAGGGGAGATTCCGGAAAATGTTTGGTATATGATTCGTGATGTGCCAGGCGCAGGGGATCTTATCGGTGGCGATACCAGGCCGATAGCAATGGAGAGTAGCGAGGTTGAGCGATTATTGAAAGAGGCGGAACGGGCGGAAGAAAAGCCGAAAGCGAAAATAGAGTTTCACATTGGGGATCGTGTGCGGGTTAAAGAGGGTCCTTTTGAGAATTATGAAGGGGTGGTTGAAGAGGTTTTGCCTACTAGTGGGTGTTTGAAGCTGATGCTTACGATATTTGGTAGGCCAACTCCTGTGGAGTTGGAATACTGGCAGGTAGAAGCCTTATAGATGTTTTTTTGGTAATAGGAGTTTTTTAATGGCAAAAGAAGCTGACGCTAAGATAAAATTACAAATTCCTGGAGGGCAGGCAACGCCAGCTCCTCCGGTTGGTCCGGCTTTAGGACAGCATGGGGTTAATATAGGCCAGTTTGTAACTCAGTTTAACGAGAAGACTAAAGATTCCCAGGGGATGATATTGCCTGTTGAAATCTCTGTTTTCAGGGATAAGTCTTTTACTTTTATTATTAAGTCGCCTCCTGCTGCTGTATTGCTCAAGAAAGCGGCAGGTATAGCAAAGGGCTCTTCTGAGCCTAACAAGGAAAAGATTGGCAAGGTTACTAAGGCCCAGATTGAAGAGATTGCAAAAATAAAGCTACAGGATCTTAACGTGAATAAACTTGATATGGCCGGAAAGGTTATTGAAGGTACTGCTCAGTCTATGGGTATAAAGGTAGAAGATTAGAATTATTTTGAATTGTGAAGGAAATTAATAATGAAGTTTAGAAGCAAGCGATATGTTGAATCTGGCAAACTGGTTGACAAGTCAAAGGAATACGGGGTAAAAGAGGCAGTGTCGATCGTAAAGGCGTGTAAGCAGGCTAAGTTCGATGAGATGGTTGATATTGTTATGAAGCTGGGCGTGGATCCTAAGCACTCAGATCAATTAGTTCGTGGGTCGTTCTCGTTGCCGAAGGGAATTGGTAAAGAGGTAAGAGTGGTTGTTTTCGCTAGCGGAGAGGATAAGTTAGGGCTGGCGAGAACGGCAGGTGCCGTAGAGGCTGGTAGTGATGATTTGCTTAAAAAAGTTGAAGGGGGTTGGCTGGATTTCGATGTGGCAATTGCTACGCCTGATATGATGGGAAAAGTAGGTAAGCTGGGTAGGGTTCTGGGGCCGCAGGGTAAGATGCCATCTCCAAAATCCGGTACTGTAACTAACGATATTCTTAATGCAGTAAAGGAGTTTAAGGAGGGGAAGATTGAGTATAGGACAGACGCTGGTGGAAATGTTCATGTTCCGGTGGGCAAAGTCTCCTTTCATGATGAAGATTTGATTGAGAATATCGAATCGTTTATAAAGCATATTGTGGGCAATAGGCCACCTGCGGCAAAAGGTACTTTTGTGCAGAAAATATCAATTTCGTCTTCTATGGGTCCAGGTGTAAGGGTTGCTCTGGCAGCATAGTTAAACTATTTATTAAAAAGTAATAAAAAATGTCTAAAGCATTAAAAAAATTAATTGTTGAAGAACTTGTAACTGATTATAGAGATAAGAAAAACTTCGTTTTGGTGAATTTTAAGGGAATAGATGCTCAGCAGACTAATGTACTCAAGAGGGATTTGAGTGATAAAAATATCAATTCGAGGGTTGTAAAAAATTCTCTAGCTGCCATTGCTTTCGAAGAAATAGGTATTTCCGGGCTGGGTAAGATGCTTGAGTTGCCAACGGTTGTTGCGACAAATGAAGACGATCCGGTAGAGTTGGCTAAAACATTAAAAGGATACTCTGAGGAGATATCGGGGTTTGACATTGTAGGTGGATGTGTGGATGGTGAGTTGATGTCGATTGAAGATATTGGTACCTTGGCGTCTATTCCGTCTAGAGAAGTAGTTCTAACGCAAATAGTGTTTGCAATAAATGCCCCTGCCGTTCAACTGGCAAACGTGTTCAATGCCACGGCTAATAATCTTTGTCAGGTCTTGCGCGCGATAAAGGAAAAAAAGAGTGAAGTTTAACATATAATAAAGATTGAAAGGTAAAAGGAGGAAACTATGACAACAGATACAGAATTGGAGAAGGCTGAGTATACTGAAAAAATTACCCAGGTGCTAGATCTGGTTGAGGGAATGAGTTTGCTTGAGGCTTCTCAATTAGTGAAGGCATTTGAGGAAAAATTTGGAGTTTCTGCTTCTGCTGCAATGGCTGTTCCTGTTGCGGGTATGGCGCCAGCTGCGGGTGATGCGGCTGCTGCAGAAGAAAAAAGTGAATTTGATGTTGTGCTGAAAGAGGTTGGCGCAAACAAAATTCAGGTTATTAAGGCAGTTCGTGCGGAAACTGCGCTTGGGTTAAAAGAGGCAAAGGCATTGGTGGATGCTGCTCCTAAACCGATAAAAGAGGGTGTTGCAAAAGATGACGCAGAGAAGATTAAGAAGGCCTTAGAAGATGCAGGTGCAGTTGTTGAGCTTGTGTAAGCCGTTTTTTTGAAATATACGTATCTAGAAAAAAGTATGAAAAAGATGAAAATAAGGAATTATGGTAAGGTTGCAGATGTGATCGAGTTTCCTGATTTAATTAGGACACAGACTAAATCATATTCTTCTTTCCTGCAGGAAGATGTTCTTCCGCACAAGCGTAAAGATTACGGACTGGAAGCTATTTTACGTGAGACTTTTCCGATTAAAAACTATGACGAAACGGTTGCTCTGGAGTATTTGAAATACGAAGTAGGAAAGCCTAGATACACTCCGGATGAGTGTAGGAAGTTGAAGTTGATTTACGGTAAGCCTCTTCGGGTATGGTTAAGGCTGAATATGGAGGAGCCAGTAGAGGAGGCCGTTTACCTTGGAGAAATTCCTGTGATGATTGGCGGCGGTGAGTTCATAATAAATGGAACAGAGAGGGTTATAGTAACTCAGCTTCATAGGTCGCCAGGTGTTGATTTTGTTGAGGAGTTACAGGCGGAAAAGAGGCTGCATTCCTGTAGAATTATTCCGGAAAGAGGAAGTTGGATTGAGATGGAAGTTGGTAAAAAAGGCTTATTGACCACAAGGGTGGATCAAAGTGGTAAATTTCCTGCGACTTGTTTTCTCAGGGCTATGTCGGAAAAATACTCAAAGGATGAAGATATTATCAGGCTTTTTTATGAAACGGAAACTGTTGATATTAAAGATTCGGCTTCAATAAGTGCGCTAAAAGAAAAATACATAGTGGGTCGGTTGATAAATCCGGAAACAGGTGAGATTATATTGGAAGCAGGTCGGCAAATAACGGAGGATATGGTTAGCGTAATATCAAGTTCAAATCTAAAGAAGATTGAAGTTATTACAAAAATGGATGATCCGTTGGTGCTTAATACCTTGGAAACTGATTATACAGAGTCACATGAAGATGCGTTATTAAAAGTGTATACGAGGTTTAGACCTGGAAATCCTCAGCAGTTAGATAAGGCAAGGCAGCTGTTTCATGATAAATTTTTTGATTCTAAAAGATACAAGCTTGGACTCGTTGGGCGTTTCAGGTTGAACAGAAAGCTGGGACAAGAGGTGTCTATAAATGAGATGACATTGAAGCCTGAAGATTATATAAATTCTATAAAATACATAACTACACTTAGAAAAGATGAAGGAAGTATAGATGATATAGACCATCTTGGCAATAGACGTCTTCGGACCATTGATGAGTTGTTTGGGGAGGAGTTGCGTAAAGGTTTTCTGAAGCTTAGAAGGACGGTGCAGGAAAGAATGAATATTAAAGACCATGATCAGTTGACACCAAGAATACTCATAAACTCCAGGACAATATTCTCAGCGATAGAATATTTTTTCAGTCGTGGTGAGCTCTCTCAGGTTTTAGATCAAACAAATCCTCTGGCACAGCTTACACATGAACGGCGTCTTAGCGCCTTAGGGCCAGGTGGTCTGAATAGAAAGAGGGCTGGCTTTGAAGTTAGAGATGTTCATATTTCTCATTATGGTCGTATCTGCCCTATTGAGACGCCGGAGGGAACAAATATTGGCTTGATTGCATCATTAAGTATATATGCGTCAACGGACGATTATGGTTTTTTGATATCACCTTACTTAAAGATTAAAAATGGTAAATTGACGAAGGAAATCGTATATCTGCGTGCTGATGAAGAAGAGGGTAAGGCACTTGCGCCTGCTGATACAGCAGCATATTTTGAAGATAATGCTTTAAGTACTGAACTGCTGGCACGATTTAGTGGAGATTTCAAACTTGTCAATGTAAAGGATGTAGATTACATGGATGTATCTCCGAAGCAGTTGGTAGGCGTATCTACCAGTTTGATCCCGTTTCTTGAACATAGTGATGCTAATAGGGCGCTTATGGGATCGAATATGCAGAGGCAGGCTGTGCCGCTATTGTGTACGGAGCCGCCTCTTATTGCTACAGGTATGGAAAAAGTTGTTGCGCAGAACTCCAGTATGGTTGTGCGTGCAGAAAACGCGGGTACGATTACTAAAGTAGAGGGTGAACAGATAATTATAAATGAAAATGATGTATATAATTTAAGAAAATATGTTGGTTTGAATGAGGGCACATGTTTGAATCAGAAGCCTATTGTGGTAGAGGGACAAAAGGTTAAGAAAAATGAGATAATAGCGGACGGAGCCGCCACTTGTAACGGTGAATTAAGCCTGGGTAAGAATGTGCTTGTAGCTTTTATGACATGGGATGGCTATAATTTTGAGGATGCTATTGTAGTCAGCGAAAGTTTGCTTAAGAGGGACAGCTATACGTCAATACATAGGGATGAGTTTGAAGTTGAGATCAGGGAGACGACGCTTGGTAGGGAAGAATTTACCAGAGATATACCTAATGTATCAGAAAAGGCTCTCAGTAATTTAGATGAGAATGGTATTATTCGTATTGGGACACATGTTAAACAGGGAGATATACTTGTGGGGAAAATTGCTCCGAAGAGCAGAAGTGAATTGTCCCCGGAAGAGAAACTGCTGTATGCGATTTTTGGTAGAGCAGGAGAAGACGTTAAGAATGTTTCTCTGGAAGTGCCTTCTGGAGTTGAAGGTATTGTAATAAATACGCAGCTGTTTTCTCGTAAGGCTAACCTTTCGGATGAAAAAAAGAAGAAAATTGCGAGTGAGGCGATCAATGTAGAAGAAAAATTTGATAATGCGATATCAAAAGAGTTTGTCACTATGATCGGGGAGTTGGAGCAAGTCTTTGGTGGCGTTCTTGTAAATTTGGAAACTGGCAGCCAATTAATGCTGTCAAATGCAACTGATGTTGCACAAATTCTAGAACTGCAAGATCAATTTGACGTTCGGGCATATGACCCAGGTAGTAATAAAAAAAATAGTGACAAGGCGCTGAATATATGCGATGAATACAATGGTCGAATTGAATCATTGCGGGAAGATAAAAACTCGAAGATTAGCCAATTAAAAAGAGGTGATGAGTTACCAAGTGGTGTGTTGGAAGTAGCAAAGATTTCAATTGCAACGAAAAGAAAACTGTCTGTAGGCGATAAAATGGCGGGAAGACATGGTAACAAAGGAGTTATTGCTAAAATACTGCCTGTGGAAGATATGCCGTGCTTAGATGATGGAACGCCGGTTGAAATGATATTGAACCCATTAGGTGTTCCTTCCAGGATGAACGTTGGGCAGATATTGGAAACACACTTGGGGTGGGCGGCAAAAAAATTAGATTTCCAGGCGGTTACCCCAATTTTCGATGGAGCCAAGGAATCAGAGGTAAGAGATACCTTAATAGAGGCAGGGCTTCCGGAGGACGGTAAAACTGTTTTATTTAACGGGCGCACTGGAGAACCATTTGAGCAGATGGTGGCAGTTGGCTATATGTACATGCTGAAATTGCATCACCTGGTTGACGAGAAGGTACATGCCAGGGCAACGGGTCCATATTCACTGATAACGCAGCAACCTCTAGGGGGAAAGGCAAGATTTGGTGGGCAAAGATTTGGAGAGATGGAAGTGTGGGCATTAGAAGCTTACGGTGCAGCTTACAATCTACAGGAGCTTTTAACGGTAAAAAGTGACGATGTAGAAGGGCGTACAAGGATTTATGAGTCGATGGTAAAGGGAAAAAATACACTGGAAGCAGGAACTCCTGCTTCGTTTGAAGTGCTTTCAAAGGAGGTTGAGGGGCTTGGGCTCTCTTTGACACTGGAGAAAGAAGAAGTATTATAATCATATTATGATGTGGTTGTGGAGTAGCCGTTAAGCGAGAGTCTGAACTTTTTAATTCTGCCTGTTATTTTTATTGATATAAGGATAGGTTATGACAGCTGGTACATATGAAAAAATAAATGAGTATAGCTCTGTAAAAATATCCCTGGCATCAACTGAGGATGTTAAGAGTAGGTCATATGGTGAGGTAAAAAAACCGGAAACAATAAATTATCGTACATATCGTGCAGAGAAGGACGGTTTGTTTTGTGAAAGAATTTTTGGACCTGAGCGTAATTGGGAATGCTTCTGTGGGAAATATAAAGGGATAAAGCATAAAGGTGTTGTATGCGATAGGTGCGGGGTTAAAGTTACTCATTCTCGTGTAAGAAGGAAAAGGATGGGCCACATAGGATTGGCGGCACCGGTAGTACATATATGGTTTTTTAAGGCAATGCCTTCGAGAATAGGAACGCTATTAGGTATGAAAACTAATGTCTTGGAGAGGATAATTTATTTCCAGGGCTATGTTGTTATAGATGCTGGGACTACACCTCTTAAAGAATATCAATTGTTGACGGTAGATGAGTTTGCGGAAGCTCAGGAAAAATATGGAGTAGGTAGTTTTAGTGCAGATATGGGGGCCGAGGCAATACGGACCATACTTAGAAATCTCGATTTAGAGAAAACATCAAAGGATCTCAGGATAGCACTTAAAGAAACAAAATCAAAACAAAGAACAAAGGATATAATAAAACGGCTTGCTATTGTTGAATCTTTTAAAGATTCTGGAAATGAACCAGAGTGGATGGTAATGGATGCAGTGCCTGTGATTCCTCCTGATTTAAGGCCTTTGGTATTGTTGGAGAGTGGGGACTTTGCAAGTTCTGATCTTAATGATCTTTACAGACGAATAATAAACCGAAACAATCGGCTTAAAAAACTCATAGATCTTAATGCTCCAGAGGTAATAATACGTAATGAAAAGAGGATGTTGCAGCAGGCGGTGGATGCCCTGTTTGATAATGGGAGGGGAAAGCGTCCTATTTTAGGGAGCAATAGCCGGCCTTTAAAGTCTCTTACTGATATGATTAAGGGAAAGCAAGGGCGTTTTAGGGAAAATCTGCTGGGTAAAAGAGTTGATTATTCGGCACGTTCTGTAATAGTTGTAGGTCCGGAACAAAAGCTAAGTCAATGTGGTATTCCTAAAAAAATTGCATTGGAACTGTTTCAACCATTTATCATTAGACGTTTAAGAGAAATCGGGTTGGCAGATACGATAAAAAGTGCAAAAAAAATGTTGGTGAGACAGGATGAAGAAGTATGGGACATCCTCGACGATGTGGTAAGAAAACATCTTGTTTTGCTTAATAGAGCTCCTACATTACACCGTATGGGAATACAGGCATTTGAGCCGATTCTTGTAGAAGGGAATGCAATTAAGCTTCATCCTTTAGTCTGTCGTGGTTTTAATGCTGACTTTGATGGAGATCAAATGGCAGTTCACTTGCCTCTTTCTGTTGAGGCACAGATTGAAGCAAGAACGTTGATGTTGTCGACTAACAATATTTTTTCTCCTGCGTCCGGTGAACCTGTGATTACTCCTTCACAGGATATTGTTCTGGGTATATATTATCTAACCACTATGATAGGTAGTAAAGAAAGCGAAGAAAAACTAAAAAGTTTTAGTCATTATGATGAAGTGTTAATGGCTTATGCGTTGAATAAAGTCAGAGTTCATACTCAAATCAAACTCAGGTTGGACAATGGTAAAATTGTCAGAAATGAAGCTGGAGAGCTGGTTCAGAAAGGGTTATGTGCAACTACTGTTGGTCGCGTTGTTTTTAATGAGACGCTGCCTCCTGAGATGCCGTTTTATAACTATCCTCTTGACCATCAGTCAATAAAAAGTGTAATCCAGGATTGTTATAAAATACTTGGGAAAAAAGCAACTATCGACCTGCTAGACAAAGTAAAAGAGATCGGATTTAAGGAGTGTACAAAGGCTGGTCTCTCCCTTTCAATAATGGATTTAAGAATGCCTAAGAAGAAGTCTCAAATATTGGAGAAGACCCAGAAAGAGGTTGAAAAGACACAGAAATTATACCATAGAGGTATAATAACGGAGGGTGAGAGGTATAATCAGGTAATTGATACTTGGACATATGCGGGAGAAATGGTAGCAGAAGAGATGCTTGATGAACTTAAAAACGATATAAGAGATGGGAAACCGTATGTGAACCCGGTTTATTTAATGTCTGCATCTGGTGCCAGGGGCAGCACGCAGCAGTTAAGGCAGCTTGCGGGTATGAGGGGCCTGATGGCGAAACCTTCGGGAAAGATAATAGAGATGCCAATTAAAGCAAACTTTCGCGAGGGATTAAGTGTATTAGAGTATTTCAGTTCAACTCATGGTGCGAGGAAAGGCTTGGCAGATACTGCTTTGAAAACAGCAGATTCTGGGTATTTAACCAGGAAACTAGCGGATGTAGCACAAAACGTTATCATAACCCGTTATGATTGTGGGACAGTTAATGGGATTAGTAAGAGTGCGGTATATAGAGGGGATCGTGTAGAGGTTCCTCTTTACAGAATAATAACAGGAAGAGTTTCCTTGAACAATATTGTTGATTTAATTAAAGACGAAGAAATTGTAAAGGAAAATGAGCTAATTACTGAAGAGAAAGCAAAGAGAATTGAAGCGCTGGGATATGAAAAGATTCGTGTGCGTTCTCCATTAACGTGTGAAGTTGCGCAGGGCATGTGTGTCAAATGTTTTGGTATGGATCTCTCTAAAGGCAAAATGATAGAAGAGGGTACAGCAGCAGGAATAATTGCTGCTGAGTCTATCGGGGAGCCTGGTACTCAGCTAACGATGAAAACATTTCATATTGGTGGAACTGCGACACGCTCAATTGAGGAGTCAGAGATTAAGGTCAGGAGGGCGGGTAGGGTCAACTATAGCGATGGTCTGAATGTGGTAGAGAATCCGGACGGCGAAAATATTACTCTCAGCGGTAATGGAGAAATTTATATTGTTAACGATAAAGGTCGTCAGATTGAAAAGCATGTTGTGCCGCTTGGTGCATCGATTCTGGTAAAAGATAACGAAAAAATAGCAGTGAATCGAGCAATTGTCAAATGGGATCCTCATATGACTCCAATTCTGGCTGAGATGTCGGGAAAGGCCCGTTTTGAAGATATAATAGAAAATAAAACGATGCGGAAAGAATATGACTCTGTAACGCGTATTAAAAGAAAAGTGATTGTAGAGCATAAAGGTGACCTTCATCCTCAAATAATTATTGAGGACAGTACCGGGAAGATTCAGGGGCTTTACCCGATACCGGAAAAAGCGCATATCGAAGTAGAAGAGAATACAAAGGTTGTTGCTGGAACACTTCTTGCCAAGACACCCAGGGAGATTACAAGGACGGAAGATATTACTGGTGGATTGCCACGAGTATCAGAGATTTTTGAGGCAAGAAGACCAAAGGATCCTGCAGTGATGAGTGAGATAGATGGTACGGTTGAACTTGGTGAAAAGAAGAGGGGTAAAAGGACAATAATAGTAAAAGGTGAATCAGGAATGGAGGTAGACCATCTTGTACCTCGTGGTAAGCACTTGCGGGTTCATAGGGGAGATCGTGTAAAAGCGGGAGATGCATTAGTTGAAGGTCCTCTTGTTCTTCAAGATATTTTGAGGATATGTGGTGAAGAGGAGTTGCAGCAGTATACGTTAAAAGAGGTTCAAAATGTTTACCGCTCGCAGAATGTGCCAATCGATGATAAGCATGTTGAGATAATTATTGCGCAAATGTTAAGAAAAGTGGAGGTAAGCGAACCCAATGATACGGATTTGTTGCCGGGAACAGTTCTTGATAAATTTAAATTTAAAGCAATAAATATGGAAGTTACGCAAAAAGGAGGCAAGCCTGCCGCAGCAGAGCCACTGTTGTTGGGAATTACCAAGGCGTCCGTTCAATCTGAAAGCTTTATTTCTGCTGCATCATTCCAGGAAACAACTAAGGTGCTGACTAAGGCTGCTTTGGAAGGGAGCAGGGACAAGCTTGTGGGGTTAAAGGAAAATGTGATTCTTGGGCATTTGGTTCCAACTGGCACAGGGTATAAACCGTACCACAAGATGCTTATGAAGAAAGATGAAATAGAAACAACAACAGATGATAAAATAGAAGAGAAGGGTGAGTTGTTGTCAACATTGTCCAATTGAGATAGGGGAATAACAAATGCCTACCATAAATCAGTTAGTAAGAAAAGGTAGAAAAAAAATAAAAAGTAAAAGTAAAAGCCTTGATTTGGAAAGATGTCCACAAAAGAAAGGCGTTTGCCTTCAGGTCATGACGCGGACACCAAAAAAACCAAACTCTGCTTTAAGGAAAGTGGCCCGCGTTAGATTGACTAACGGAAAGGAAGTTACGGCTTATATTCCGGGTGAAGGTCACAACCTGCAGGAACATTCTATCGTGTTGCTGAGGGGTGGGAGAGTGCGAGACCTGCCGGGTGTAAAATATCATATAATAAGAGGTAGATTGGACACGGCTGGTGTAGAAGGTAGAAAGCGTGGTAGGTCTAAATATGGGTCTAAGAGTCCTAAATAATTTCTGAATTAATTTGTTAAATAGTGAAGTGGGAGGCAATACATGGCGCTGGAATATAGAAGTACAGAATCTTTTCTTAAGCCTGACGTACGTTTTGGAAGTATGTTAGTAACTAAGTTTATTAATAACTTAATGCATAAAG
The DNA here is from genome assembly GCF_002443295.1 of Candidatus Scalindua japonica. Classification (NCBI taxonomy): domain Bacteria; kingdom Pseudomonadati; phylum Planctomycetota; class Candidatus Brocadiia; order Candidatus Brocadiales; family Candidatus Scalinduaceae; genus Candidatus Scalindua; species Candidatus Scalindua japonica. Next base: position 39,520 of record NZ_BAOS01000029.1, read on the forward strand.
GAAAGAAGAGTGTTGCGGAGAAGCTGTTTTATAAAGCCATGGATGTGATAAAAACTAGATTTGAAGATAAAGAACCGCTAGAGATATTTGAAACAGCTGTTGGTAATGTGAAGCCGTTGGTTGAAGTGAAATCAAAGCGTGTTGGTGGAGCCACTTATCAGGTGCCGATTGAGGTGTCAAAAAAGAGACAGATGTCACTGTCGATAAGGTGGATTCTCGCTGCAATGCGAAGCAAAAAGGGTAAGGCGACATATCTAAAACTTGCAGATGAGCTTACTGACGCATATAAAAAGCAAGGTGTATCAATTACAAAAAGGGAAAATACACACAAAATGGCGGAAGCAAACAAGGCTTTTGCTCATTTTGCATGGTAGTGTTTAATTGAGTATATTATGGGAAAAGATAAACTAACTAACCTTAGAAATATTGGAATTGCCGCTCACATAGATGCGGGGAAAACAACAACTACGGAACGTATACTCTTCTATACCGGAAAGAATTTTAAATTGGGTGAGGTTCACGAAGGTACTGCAACCATGGACTGGATGGAGGAGGAACAAAAACGTGGTATTACTATTACGTCCGCCGCAACCACATGTTTCTGGAATGATTATCAGATAAACGTAATAGATACTCCGGGACACGTAGATTTTACCATCGAAGTTGAAAGATCTCTGAGGGTTCTTGACGGTGCAATATGTGTTTTTTGTGGCGTTGGGGGTGTTGAAGCGCAAACTGAGACCGTGTGGAGACAAGCTAATAAATATAAAGTACCACGGATCTGTTTCGTTAATAAAATGGATAGAATGGGTGCTGATTTTATAAAAGTATTTAATGATATCAAAGAAAAATTAAACAAGAACATTGTTCCAATACAACTTCCCGTTGGTAAAGAAAAAAACTTTGATGGTATGGTTGATTTAATAAAAATGAAGGCTATAATAACTACCCGTGATGATGACAAATCTGGCTCAGAGTTTGAAGAGCGTGAAATACCTGAGAATTTGTTGGAGGATGCAAAGGTATATAGAGAAATGATGCTGGAGGGCATTGCTGACAAGGTAGATTGGTTTATGGACAAATATTTAAGTGAGAATGCCTTCAGTGAAGAAGAAATTATGAGTGCTTTGCGTGAAGGGACTATAAAGTATGGTTTAATGCCGGTATTGTGTGGGTCAGCTTTTAAAAACAGGGGAGTTCAGCAGCTGCTTGATGCAGTGTGTAGTTATTTACCATCACCTTTGGATATTCCTCCTGTAAAAGGTATAAATGTAAAAGATGATTCTGACACAGAAATGAAGCCTGCTGTAGACGAGCATTTAAGCGCTCTCGCTTTCAAGATAGCATCAGACAAACATGGGGATCTAACATATTTACGTGTTTATTCCGGTACGCTTACATCAGGTCAAAGGCTTTATAATCCAAGGGCAAGAAAGAAAGAACTGGCAAGTCGTCTCTACAGTATGCATGCGGATAAACGTGAGCAACTGGAGAGTGCTTCGGCAGGTGATATTGTGGCAGTAGTGGGGTTTAAAGATACTGGTACGGGAGATACGATATGTGAAGAAGCTCATCCTGTAATTCTGGAGAAAATAGAATTCCCGGAAACAGTTATCTCTATGGCGATAGAGCCTAAGACAGAAGCAGAAAAAGAGAAATTGGCCCTTGTTCTGGCTAAATTGGCTAAAGAGGATCCCACTTTTAAGGTCCATACTGATAATGAAACAAGCCAATTGATTATTTCTGGAATGGGTGAGTTGCATCTTGAGGTCTTAAAAAACAGGATGCTGAGTGAATATAAAGTGAATGCAAATGTTGGGGCTCCTCGGGTTTCATATAGAGAAACAATAGGTCGAGAAGCAGAGATAGACGAAAAATTTGTAAAGCAGACAGGTGGGCGTGGACAATACGCACGTATAGAAATTAAGCTTGAACCGCATAAAGGAGAAAAGTCAGTTGAATTTGTAGACCTGATAAAAGGCGGTGCTATTACTAAGCCTTATATAAAATCTATAGAAAAGGGTATCATAGACACGGCAAAGAGTGGTGTGTCTGGTGGTTATCCTCTTGTAGATATAAAAGTGACGTTGTTGGATGGAGATATGCACACTGTTGATTCGTCAGAGTTTGCCTTTTATAATGTTGCGGGTATTGCCTTGAGGAAGGCAGTAGAGAAGGCAAAGTCTATATTGCTAGAGCCAATAATGAAAATAGAGGTAACAGTTCCTGAGAGTTATCTTGGTGATGTTCTTGGCGATTTTAATAGTAGAAGAGCTATAGTCGACGAGATGGTTAATGATGGAGATCTAAGGATAGTTAAAGGCAAGATACCGCTAGCTGAAACGTTTGGATATTCGAGCGTTATTAGGTCGATTACTCAAGGCAGGGGAACGTATACTATGGAGCCTTGCGAGTATAAACCGGCACCGGCTAAAGTTTTTAGCAATGTAACATAATTTTAGATAATTAATAAGCTGTTTTAGGAGGTGAAAGAGGTATGGCGAAGGAAGTATTTGAAAGGACTAAGCCACATGTAAATGTTGGCACGATAGGTCATGTGGACCATGGTAAGACTACGTTGACGTCGGTGATTACAAATACAATGGCGGCGAGTGGGCAAGCCAAGGCGAGGGCCTTTGATTCAATAGACAATGCGCCGGAGGAGAGGGAGAGGGGTATAACGATAGCGATAGCGCATGTTGAATATGAGACAGAGAAGAGGCATTATGCTCATGTTGATTGTCCTGGCCATGCTGATTATGTAAAGAATATGATAACCGGTGCTGCTCAGATGGATGGTGCAATATTGGTGGTGAGTGCGCCGGATGGTCCTATGCCTCAGACGCGAGAGCACATATTGCTTGCGAGGCAGGTGGGTGTTCCGAGGATAGTTGTATTTATGAATAAGATGGACCAGTTGGAAGATCCCGAGCTGGTGGAGTTGGTAGAGATGGAGATTCGGGAGTTGTTGTGTAAATATGAGTTTCCGGGTGACGATATACCTGTGATCAAGGGCTCTGCGATAAAGGCTGCAGAATGTGCCTGTGGGAAGAGGGAGTGTGAGCATTGTGGTCGTATACACGAGTTGATGGATGCGCTTGATAGTTATATACCTGATCCGGTTCGTGAGACGGACAAACCGTTTTTGATGTCAATAGAAGATGTGTTTAGTATAAAGGGTCGAGGGACTGTGGGCACAGGCCGAATGGAACGTGGTGTGTTAAAGGTTGGAGACGAGGTAGATATCGTTGGTATGGTCAAGGAGATAAGAAAGACGACTTGTACAGGGGTTGAGATGTTTAATAAGACTCTTGAAGAGGGTATGGCTGGTGACAATGTTGGCGTGTTGCTGAGAGGGGTTGAGAAGGATGATTTGGAGCGAGGTCAGGTGTTGGCGAAACCAGGCAGTATAACACCGCATACCAAGTTTGAGGCGGAGGCATATATATTGACGAAAGAAGAGGGTGGCAGGCATACGCCTTTTTTTAATGGATACAGGCCTCAGTTTTATTTCAGGACAACGGATGTAACAGGAGTGGCGACGTTATTGGGTGGTGCGGAGATGGTGATGCCCGGTGACAATGCTAATTTGCAGATAGAGTTGATAACGCCGATAGCGATGGATAAGGAGTTGCGGTTTGCCATAAGAGAAGGTGGAAAGACCGTAGGCGCTGGTGTTGTTACTAAAATTATTGAATAAATAGAATATTAAGCCATGGGAAACAATATAGATTATAAAATCAGGATTAGGATGGAAGCTTACGATCATAGGATACTCGATCAATCTGCTGCGGAAATAATGGATACTGCCAAACGCACGGGAGCAAAAGTGTCTGGCCCGATTCCTTTGCCAACCCGTATGGAGAGGTATACGGTTCTTCGCTCACCGCATGTGGATAAAAAGTCCAGAGAACAATTTGAAATTAGAACTCACAAGCGGCTGATAGATATCATTGAGCCAACTCCGAAAACAGTTGATGCATTGAATAAACTTAATATGCCTGCTGGGATCGAGATAAAGATAAAAGCATAGGGCTTTGTTGAGTTTTAAAGAAAGAATTTTTGGTAAAATTTTATAGGTGCTTTATATGATTGCAGGATTACTCGGAAAAAAATTAGGTATGACTCAGATTTTTAGTAAGGAGGGCGGGTTGATACCGGTAACGTTATTGCAGGCAGGTCCTTGTGATCTCTTGCAAATAAAAACCAATGAAAATGATGGATATTCAGCCTTACAGCTTGGATTTGATGAGAGGAAGAAAAAGAGGTCTTCGAAAGCAGAGATAGGGCATTGTTCAAAGGTAAAGACAGGGGTGAAAAGATTAATAAGGGAGTTTCGTACCGATACAATAGGTGAAGAATATAAGCAAGGACAGGCTCTGACAGTTGCTGTTTTTGATGATGTGAAGTCGATAGATGTTACTGGTACCAGTAAAGGTAAAGGCTTTGCGGGTGCTATGAAGAGGTGGGGTTTTCGTGGAGGTCCAGCTACACACGGGTGTACTACGCCAAGGAGTGCTGGTTCCGTTGGTGCTGGTACAAGCCCAGGACATGTGCATAAAGGTAAAAAGATGGCGGGGAGAATGGGTGGTAAGAGAATTACAGTGAAAAACCTGAATGTAATAAAGGTAGATACGGATAGGAATCTTCTTGTAGTTAAAGGGGCGGTGCCTGGTCCAAATGGTGGATATATAATTATACGAAAGAGTAGAAGCGAATTATGATAAAAGTGCCAGTTTTTGATAGTGATGGAAATTCTTTGGAAGATGCGTCTTTTTCAGAAGAAAGTTTTGGTGGTAAGGTGCGTATGGGGCTATTGAGAGATGTGGTTATTATGCACGAGGCAAATCATAGGAGGGGGACGGCATCGACTAAAACTCGTGGAGAAGTCAAGGGTGGTGGTAAGAAGCCGTGGAAGCAGAAACATACGGGCAGAGCAAGGGTAGGTGATATTCGTTCTCCGATATGGAAAGGTGGTGGAGTTGTTTTCGGGCCTAGACCAAGAGATTACTCTTTTTCTATGCATCGTAAGGCTAAAAAGGTTGCTTTGCAATCTGCGATTTTGTCTAAATTGAAAGATAATGAAGTGGTATTGGTTGATAAGCTTGAATTGGATTCGCCAAGTACAAAGAAAATGGCAAATTTATTAAAAAGTTTGGAAATCAGAGAAGGTTGTCTTCTCGTGATTCGAGAGTTCGATGAAACGATTTGGAAATCTACCAGAAATATTTATAACGTGAAGGTCAGGGTTTCTTCTGACTTGAATGCGTATGATGTGGTAAAATACAAGAAACTGCTAGTGGTTAAAGATGTTTTAGATAATCTGAAATTTGAATAAATTAATCGAAGGTAAATTAAGAAAATATTATTATGGATTATTATCAGATAGTTAAAAAGCCTTTGTCTTCAGAAAAAAGTGTGGGAGATAGAGAATCGTCAAATTCATATCACTTTGAGGTAGATAAAAAGGCAAATAAAATCCAGGTGAAAGAGGCGATAGAGAAGCTGTTTGAAGTAAATGTTTTAACTGTTCGTACTTTAAACAGAATTGGAAAGACAAGGAAATATAGAAATAAAATATACAAAACAAGTGGGTGGAAAAAGGCAATAGTGACTTTGAAAGAAGGAGACCGGATTGACCTTGGTTACTAAAAAGTTATGAAAATTTGAAAGTGTGATATAAATGGGAATAAAACGATACAAACCTACGACTAATGGAAGGCGGCTTGGAACTGTCTCTGATTTTTCAGAGATAACAAGAGTTGCTCCTGAGAAAAAATTATTGCTTCCTGTTAATAAAAAGGGGGGAAGAAATAATGAGGGTAAAATTACCGTCAGGCATCGAGGTGGTGGGAGCAAGAGAAAGTATAGAATTGTTGACTTTAAAAGAGATAAGCATGGGGTTCCGGCTAAAGTTGCCACGATAGAGTACGACCCTAATCGTTCTGCCAACATCGCATTGCTGCATTATCTCGATGGCGAAAAACGTTATATATTGGCACCTGTTGGTTTGGTTGTTGGAAATCAAGTAATATCTGGTGAAAAAGTAGAGCTTCAAACGGGGAATAGTATGCCTCTAAAAAATATTCATTTGGGGATAGAAGTTCACAATATTGAATTAAGGCCTGGAGAGGGTGGAAAAATTGTTAAATCAGCAGGAAGTGTTGCTCGTGTTTTAGCTAAAGATGGTAAATACGTACAAATAGTGCTTCCTTCCGGTGAAGTCAGAAAGATTTTCCATGAATGTAGAGCTACTGTGGGTCGTGTTGGTAATACCGATCATATGGGCAATAGACTTGGAAAGGCTGGTAGGAGCAGATGGAAAGGGCGCAGGCCGCATGTAAGAGGTACGGCAATGAATCCTGTAGCACATCCTCTGGGTGGTGGTGAGGGTAGGAGCCACGGTGGTAGGCATCCATGTTCTCCGACAGGCGTTTTGGCAAAGGGTGGAAAGACAAGAAAGAGGAAGGCTACAAGTAATAAATTCATAGTAAGAAAAAGAAAGTCTAGGCGTAATTAATTCTAGTTAATATTAATTTATAAAAAAGAGTTTAAATTATGGGACGTTCAGTTAAAAAAGGCCCTTATGTAGATAGTAAATTACTTAAGAAAGTATTAAAGCAGAGGGATTCTGGTGTTAAAGACCCAATACGTACATGGTCTCGAAGTTGTATAATTATTCCGGAATTTGTGTCGCATACATTTATGGTACATAATGGTAAGATTTTCCAAAAACTGTTTATTATGGAAGATATGGTTGGACACAAACTTGGAGAATTTGCACCAACGAGGACTTATAGGGGTCATGGTGGAACAAAGAAGAAGTAAAAGTTTTAACGTAGATTGAATTTATATAATAATTAAATATTAAAATGAATTTTAAAGCAAGCTGTAGATATGTTAAGATGTCTCCGACAAAAACTAGATATGTTGTTGATCTAATAAGGGGAAAGTCAGTAAATCATGCTTTAGAGGCATTGAGATTGACAAATAAAAGGGCGTCTTTCTTTGTCGATAAAACGCTGAGGGCGGCAATTGCAGGTGCCAGTGAAAACCAGAGTATAGATATTGATTCTTTGTATGTAAAAGAAGTATATGTAGACGGTGGTCCGGCACGTAAATGGTTTAGGCCAAGGGCAAGAGGCGTTTCGTCAATGATAAAAAAACGTACAAGTCATATATCTCTGGTATTGTCTGACGAGAAGGAATAGGTATAGGTTCTTTGTTTGCAGAAGAGGCTTGTATTTATATAATTTCATTTTTTCTGAATTATAGTTTAGAAAGGCAAAAATGGGTCAAAAAGTTTGTCCAATAGGATTCAGGCTGGGAATAACAGAAAGCTGGCGTTCGCGGTGGTATGCAGATAAGAAGAAATTTGGCAAATTGCTTGTCGAAGATCAAAGAATAAGAAAATACATTAAAAAAAATTACCGTTTCACAGGAATTCCGAAAGTAGAAATTGAAAGAACGCGCGACGAAGGTGCTAAGATTATTATCTATTCTACAAGGCCTGGTTTAATTATTGGTCGTAAAGGCTCTGAAATTGAAAAATTAAAAAACGGTATTGAAAAAATAGTTGAGAAAAGTGTAGAGATCAAGGTTCAGGAAGTTGACAAACCGGAGTTGGAGGCTCAGTTGGTAGCGGAGAACATCGCTGAACAATTACAAAAAAGAGCAGCTTTTAGAAGAACAATAAAAAAAGCTATAGATGGGACAATAGGACTGGGTGCGAAAGGTATAAAAGTTCAGGTTTCAGGGCGTTTAGCCGGGGCTGAGATAGCTAGAACGGAAGGTGCTACCAAAGGAAGTATCCCTTTACATACGTTAAGGGCAAATATTGATTATGGATTTGCAGAATCTATGACTACTTATGGTACGATCGGTGTTAAAGTATGGATATATAAAGGGTTGGTTGATTTGGAAAAAGGAGTAAATTATGCGGTTGATGCCAAAAAGAGTTAAATTTAGAAAGACTCAAAGGGGAAAAATAAAAGGTAATGCTACAAGGGGAAACACTGTATGTTTTGGTGAGTTTGGTTTGCAGGCTATTGAACAGGGCTGGATTACAGCTCAACATATTGAGGCAGGTAGGGTTGCAGCTACACAATATATTTCAAGGGAAGGGAAATTAGTTATAAGAATATTCCCTCACAAACCGGTTACTGCAAAACCTATTGAAACCAGGATGGGCAAGGGTAAAGGTGAGCCTGATAAATGGGTAGCTGTTGTTAAACCGGGTACTATTCTATATGAGCTGGGAGGCGTGACAGAGGAGATGGCAAGACAAGCGTTTAATAGAATTGCTTACAAGATGCCAGTGAGGGTTGTTTTTGTTAAGAGGAGAGTGGCGATTTGAAGGCGAGTGAGATTAGAGAAAAATCGCATCAGGAAATGCTGGATGAGCTTGAGGCTTGCAAAAGAGAGTTGTTAAACTTCAGGTTTCAATGGCAAGCGGGCGAAATACGTAATTCGGCACAATACAAACAGATAAGAAAAGATATTGCAAGATTAAAGACCGTTTTGAGGGAAGTAGAATTAAGAAATAATACAGATCATACTAAGAAGAAAGAGGAATAAGAGTACATAATGGAAACTGAAAATAATAAAAAACACCGGAAGGCTGTAATAGGTGTAGTTTCAAGTAACAAGATGTTAAAAACGATTACGGTAAAAGCAGAAAGGCGTGTAAAGCATCCCAAATACGGAAAATATGTTAAAAGAGTAACTGTTTACAAGGCGCATGATGAAGAAAACAAAGCGGTTAACGGAGATAGGGTGGAGATTGTAGAGTCACGGCCAATAAGTAAGGATAAGCGCTGGCGATTAGTACGTATTGTGAAATAAATATAAGGAAGTTGATAAAATGATAATGGAACAAACCATGTTAGATGTTGCCGATAACTCGGGAGCAAAAATGGCAAAATGTATTAAGGTGCTTGGAGGATCAAGACGTGTTTATGCATCAGTTGGTGATATCATTGTGGTTGCGGTAAAGAAAGCTATTCCAAATGGTGTTGTAAAAAAGGGTGATGTTGCTAAAGGTGTGATTGTTAGGACTAAGAAAAATATAAGACGTGAGGATGGTTCTTATTTAAAGTTTGATAGAAATGCGATTGTGATTGTAGATGATGATGGAAGCCCAAAGGGTACCAGAATATTTGGTGCCGTTGCCAGGGAGTTAAGGCAAAAAAATTTCATGAGAATTATTTCATTAGCTCCTGAAGTAGTTTAAATATAATAATATGAAAGGGATTTTTTAAAAGATATGCATGTAAGAAGAAATGATATTATACAGGTTACTGCTGGTGATGACGCTGGAAAAACTGGTAAAATATTGAATGTTATGACAAAGCAGAACCGTGTTGTTGTAGAAGGTGTAAATTACATCCAAAAGCACGTAAAGCGTAGCGAGAAAAACCCTCAGGGGGGTCGTGTGCAAAAGGAGGCTCCTATATCAGCATCTAATGTGTTGTTAATATGTCAAAATAAAAATTGTGAGAAAAATGGGAAGGGTGTGCGAACCGGAAGCAAGTTTCTTGAGAATGGTGATAAGATCAGGGTTTGTTATAAATGTGGAAGCGAGATTGTTGCTTCCGAGTAAAATTTAAAAAACAGAAATATAAAAAAGAATGGCGCGATTAATAGAAAAATACAAAGAGGAAATTGTACCTAAGTTGATGGAAAAGTACAGTTTGAAGAACAAGCTGGAAGTACCAAAACTAGAGAAAATTGTTATAAATATGGGCGTTGGGAGGGCAAAAGAAAATAAAAAGCTTCTTCAGGATGCGATGAAGCATCTTGCAATACTTTCATGTCAGAAACCTTGTATGACTAGGGCTCGTAAGGATATTGCCGGTTTTAAGTTGAGAAAGGGTGATCCTGTTGGATGTAAAGTTACACTTCGTGATGTAATGGCATATGAATTTATGGATCGGTTGATAAGCATTGTTTTACCAAGAATTAAAGATTTTCGTGGCCTTTCGGCTAAGTCATTTGATGGTAGAGGCTGCTACACTTTGGGTATAAGCGAATTAGCAGTATTTCCAGAGATAGATATCGACGATATTGAATTTGTTCAGGGTATGGATATTACCTTTGTGGTATCTGTTAAGTCAGATGAACAGTCACGTGAAATGTTGAGGCTATTTGGAATGCCTTTTAGATCATAATTTTTTTGATAATTTTAAATTAATAATAGATTTATAAACACACGGAGTATATATGGCAAGAAAAGCATTGATAGTAAAATCTAAGAGGGAACCAAAATACAAAACTCGAAGGTATAATAGGTGCCAGCTTTGTGGGAGGCCAAGGGCATATTACAGAAAATTTCAAATATGTAGGTTGTGCTTCAGGGGCCTTGCTTCCAAAGGTGAGATTCCTGGTGTGAAGAAGGCAAGTTGGTAGAGTAAGAAATAAAAGATTTTTTAAAAGTGCATAGGGGTTTACTAAAATGAGTATGACTGATCCGGTTGCAGACATGTTGACGAGAATACGTAATGGTATTATGGTTGGTAGAGAAGCAGTAAATATTCCATCATCACGTATTAAGATAGGTATAGCAAAAGTTTTGAAAGAGGAAGGTTTTATAAACGATTTTAAGGAAATTCCTGACGAAAAACAAGGCGTGCTGAGGGTATATCTGAAATACGGGCAATTAAACCAGAAAGTAATTAGCTATATAAAAAGAGAAAGTAAGCCAGGCAAGAGAATATATAAGGGTGTTGAAGATATCGGTAAGGTTCTTAATGGTATTGGAATATCAATATTTTCGACTTCAAAGGGAATTTTGAGCAATAAAGAGTGTAGAGCACAGAATATAGGCGGAGAGCATATTTGTACAGTGTGGTAAATAAGATTATTAATTGCTTTTTTTAGACACGGAGTTAACTTTACTAAATTTATTAATTTTTAGCAATACAGAAAGACATATGTCACGAATAGGAAAAAAACCCATCGCGATACCAGACGGTGTCAGAATAAAGTGTGATAAAGATACTGTAACAATTGAAGGTCCTAAAGGAAAAATAGTGCAACCCATTCATTCGCTGATGAAAATTGAGGTAGATGAAGGGGCGAAACTTTTCAGCGTAGTACGTCCTTCTGAAGAGAGGCAGTGTAAAGAACTCCATGGTTTGACGCGTACGCTTTTGGCAAATAATGTTATTGGTGTTACAAATGGTTTTTCTAAGAGTCTGGAGATAATAGGATTAGGTTACAATATAAAAATGCAGGGCCAGGAACTAGTGTTACAATTAGGGTTTTCACATCCTATAAAAGTAAAAATTCCTGAGGATATAAATATTGAGATTCAAAACCAGACAAATCCAGGCAAATTTACGGTTGCTGGTATTGATAAGCAACAAGTTGGTCAGTTTGCGGCAAATATTAGGCGTTTACGTCCACCTGAACCATACAAGGGGAAGGGTGTGAAATATGCTGACGAGATTATCCGCAGAAAGGCAGGCAAAGCGGTGGCTTCTTCATCGTAGTTTTAGCATTCTTTTTATTAAAAAACAAGTCTATGGATATTATTAAGAAAAAAAACAAACAGCGACTAAGACGTCGTAAAGGAATAAGAAAAAAAATCCTTGGTCATAAAGAACGGCCGAGATTGAGTGTGTTCAGAAGCTCAAAGAATATTTATTGTCAATTAATAGATGACACTACCGGCAGGACACTGGCTAGCGCCTCAACATTGGAAAAAGATATTAAAGGTAAGGCTCCATATGGTGGAAATGTAAAGGCTGCGGAACTGGTAGGCCAGAAAATAGCCGAGGAAGCAACAAGACTGGGAATTACAAAAATAGTCTTTGATAGAGGTGGATACAAATATCATGGTAGGGTTAAGGCTTTAGCTGATAGCGCAAGAAATAATAGTCTTGTTTACTAAAGTGGTCATAAAGAAATATTGTAAATAATAGGGGGGTTCTTTTGGCGTATAAAAAAGATACTGATCAATTAGAAGAGACAGTTGTAAAAATCAATAGATGTACTAATGTGACAAAAGGTGGGAAAAGTATGAGCTTTAGCGCGTTAGTAGTTGTTGGTGATAAAAATGGGACTGTTGGATATGGTTTTGGTAAAGCAAGGGAAGTTCCAAATGCGGTTGGAAAGGCAGTAAAAGATGCGAATAGATATACATATTCAATTCCTGTTATAAATGGAACTATTCCGCACGAAGTGTGGGGATGTTATAAAACTGCAAAGGTGTTTATGAAACCGGCGGCACCCGGTACTGGAATTAAAGCGGGAACTTCGGCGAGATCAGTGCTGGAAGCTGTAGGCATTACTGATATTTTAACAAAATGTTATGGAACGAGAAATCCTTTGAATGTGGTTAAGGCTACAGCTGAGGGGCTTAAGTCGTTAAGAACCAAGCAGGAAATCGAATTATTGAGAGGTGTAAAGATAGAATGAATTTGATAGATGCTAAAAAAACATTCCAAAAAGCAAAGAAAAGAAAACGTGTTGGACGTGGACCGGGATCGGGTCACGGCAAAACAAGTTGTAAGGGATTTAAAGGACAAAAATCACGTTCAGGTGGCAATCTGAGAACAATATTTGAAGGTGGTCAGATGCCTCTGTTCCGTAGGATTCCGAAAAGAGGTTTTAATAATCCGTTTAAAAAGAAGTATATAATACTAAACGTTAAGGATTTTGAAAATTTTGATTCTGGTACTCGTGTTGATTTGAGCAAACTAAAAGATTGTGGTATGATAAAGAACATAAAATATGATTTAAAAGTTCTCGGTGAAGGAGTACTGACTAAATCACTTACTGTCGCAGCGCACAAATTTAGTGGAGCGGCAATTAATAAGATTAAAGAAGCGGGAGGAGAAGCAGAAACACTATCATGATAGAGAAGTTTACTAATATGTTTAAAATTCCTGAGTTGAGGAATAAGTTACTGATAACTCTTGGGTTGCTGGCTGTGTGTAGGTTAGGAGTATTTATTCCTATGCCGGGTATCGATACGACAGTATTAAAGACCTATTTTCAACAGTTTACACAATCAGGTGTCGGACAGTTATTGGGAATGGTTGATTTATTTGCTGGTGGGGCGATGAGTTCGGGAGCAATATTTGGATTGGGAATTATGCCTTATATCAGCGCCTCAATTATTTTTCAACTACTAGTAGGTGTTGTTCCATTTCTTGAAAGATTACAAAAAGAAGGCGATGCCGGTAGAAAAAAGATAAATCAATATACACGGTTGACCACTGTAGGTTTATGCCTTTTTCAGGCTTTTATAATGATACGTACTCTGTACGCAATTGAGATTAACGGTGTATCTGTTGTGCCTATACATATTCAGGGTGTACAGTTTCAGCTTATGGCAGCTGTTCTCTTGACAACAGGGACTGTGTTATTAATGTGGATAGGAGAGCAGATTGACGCGCATGGTATAGGTAGTGGTATCTCTTTAATAATCATGATTGGTATTATTGATAGGTTGCCATGGGCATTTAGTCAGATCTTGCAAAACTTTACTTTCTCGGTTGCTCCTGCTGAGCATGAGATAGGTATAGCGAAATTACTTTTGCTGATAGGTATGTTCCTTGCGATAATAGCTGGAGTTGTATATATTACTCAAGGGCAGAGGCGTATTCCTGTACAGCAGGCCAAACATACAAGGGGTAGAAAAGTATATGGCGGTCAGAAACATTTTCTTCCTCTTAAAGTAAATCAAGCTGGAGTAATGCCGATAATATTTGCACAATCTCTTCTGATTTTTCCTGCAGCTATAACTAAAGGATTACAGGTCAGATTTGAACCAGGGACATTTTGGTTCTGGATTACATCTAGAGTAACGGAAGCATTTCAAGGTGGCTTTGTATATGTGGTTATGTATATAGTACTAATTGCTTTCTTTTGTTATTTTTGGACAGCAATACAATTTAACCCCAAGGAGATGTCAAATAATATGAGAGACTATGGTAGCTTTATTCCCGGTATAAGACCTGGTCATCGTACAGCCGACTATCTCGAAGGTGTTATGAGCAGAATTACACTAGCAGGAGCTGCATTTTTGTCTTTGATTGCAATCTTGCCGATGATTATAGCTGGCGGGTTTGAGTTAAACAGGGCTGTTGCCAGTTTTTATGGTGGAACCGGTCTTTTGATTGTCGTTGGCGTAGCTCTTGATTTGGTTCAAAAGATAGAATCTCACTTGATTATGAGGCATTATGATGGCTTTCTGGGAGGAGGCAATAAAGTAAGAGGCAGAAGGGCTTGAGGCTTATATTTCATGGTCCTCCTGGTGTCGGTAAAGGAACACAGGCAGAAAGGATTAGCATAGCGGAAAATTTAAATCACGTTTCATCCGGTGATCTTTTACGGACTGCGGTCGATGCCAAAACAGAGATAGGGCTTAAAGCAAGAGAATATATCGAGAACGGTTTGTTAGTTCCGGACGAGCTGATAGTAAATATAGTTGCAGAAAAGATAAATTCAGCAGAGTGTAAAAATGGATTTATTTTAGATGGGTTTCCTAGAAATCTGTCACAGGCTAAAGTTCTTGATAGTACCCTTGAAAAAGTAGAAAAAAAAATAGATAGAGTTTTCAGCTTTACAGCTTCTGAAGAAGTTATCATTACACGTATCGCAGGTAGGAGAATCTGTAAATCATGTGGAGCGCAATATCACGAGTTATTCAGTCCTCCCTTAAAAGAGAATGTGTGTGATAAATGTAGCTCTAAGCTGTATCAGCGCAAAGATGATTATCCGGAAACAATAAAAGTAAGACTAAAAGTATATAAAGAGCAGACTGAAACATTGATTGATTACTATAATCAAAAAGGGATATTGATAGAAGTAAATTGTAATGGAGGAAAAAAAGAAATTCAGCAAAATATCCTTACCGGGTTACATTCTATGTCTGAAAAAGAGAGGGATACGGAATAGAGTGTGGTGATAAAACGCAAATCTGATCGAGAAATTGAAATTATGCGTAGCGCAGGGAGGATAGTTGCAGGCGCACTTGCAATGGCGAGGGAAATTGCAAAGGAAAATGTATCTACAGAAGATTTAAATACGCGGTTGGAAAGGTATGTTTTGCAAAAAGGTGGGATACCCGTATTCAAGGGTTATAGAGGGTACCCCAAAAGTATATGTACATCTGTTAACGAGGAAATAGTTCACGGAATTCCAGATCAGAGAAAACTCCGTATTGGTGATATACTTAGCGTAGATATAGGGGTTGAATTTAATAAATATGTTGCAGATGCAGCGATAACTATTCCAATTGGAGAGATTTCTGAAGAAGCGAGGTCTTTATTACAAGTATGTGAAGAATCGTTAAATAAGGCTATTGAAAAAGTAAGTGCAAACAACAAATTATCAGAAATTTCCAGATCAATACAAGAATATGTCGAGAGTAAAGGCCTCTCTGTAATACGGGATTATACCGGGCATGGAATTGGAAGGCAGATGCACGAAGATCCGCAAATCCCAAACTTTGTTAGCAAAGAGTTGTTAAGGGCCGATGAAATACTTTTACAGGGAATGGCGTTAGCAATAGAACCTATGATATGTGTAGGTAAATATGATACGGAAGTTCTAAAAAATAAATGGACAGTTGTAACAAAAGATAGAAAACTTTCAGCACATTTTGAACATACAGTTGTAGTTACAGAAAATGGGGCTGAAATACTTACTATTTAGAGAAAGTGTATCTTGCTTTTATAAGAAAGTAGATGCTAAAGTTTATCTATGGCCAAAGAAGAACCTATAAGAGTAGAAGCAGTGGTAAAAGAGGCATTACCTAATGCAAAATTTCGTGTTGGGCTGGAAAATGGTCATGAAGTGCTTGCTCATGTGTCTGGAAAAATGAGAATGCATTTTATTCGTATTCTTCCAGGTGACAAGGTTACTATAGAAATGTCACCGTATGACCTTAGCAAAGGAAGAATCATTTATCGTCAGGGTTGATAGGGGAAAGAGCTATGAAAGTTAAGGCATCTGTAAAAAGAATTTGTGAAAATTGCAAAGTAATAAAACGTAAAAATGTTGTGCGGGTTATATGTACTAATCCAAGGCATAAACAGAGGCAAGGTAAGTGATATACAGCGTTAATTCTTTGTGACCTAAGATGATTTATTATTTTGAAAGGATTATATTAAATGCCAAGAATTGCAGGAGTTGATATCCCTGGAGACAAAAGGATAGTTATTTCATTAACTTACATTTATGGTATAAGTAAACATATATCGCAAAAAGCATTAAAAGCTCTTGGAATGGATGAGAATATTCGAGCAAAGGATATTTCTGAGGACGAACTGAGCACCCTTGGTGTATATCTGGATAAGAACTTTGCTATTGAAGGTCAATTGAGAAGGCAGGAATCACAGAATATAACAAGATTAAAGAATATTGGCTGTTACAGAGGATTGCGCCATAGACTTGGATTACCTGCGAGAGGGCAGAGAACTAAAACTAATGCGCGTACACGAAAGGGGAAGAAGAGGACAGTATCAGTGAAGAAGGGTGTTAAGGATATGAAGGGATAACATATATCTTCAACAAAAATGAAAATTATTAATAAAGCGGAAATCGTTGATCTTTTAGAGCAGGAAAAGAGTTTATCAGGTCCACTTGGATTCAGGCATAGTAACGGATTATTGAAAAAAGGTATGAACAAGAAGATTAATGAAATTGCCGGATTTTCTGAACAAATCCTGAAGATGATTAGAAAGTTTGGCAAGAAAAAAGAGATTGTTTTTCTTGAGTGTTCATGTGGTAAATCATATCTTTCATTTGTGTTAAGTTATATTTTTGAAAGAGAATCTAATACAATACCATATTTCTTTGGTGTAGATACAAATAGAGGTCTTATCCAAAAATGTGAAGAGACCAGGGATGTAATGGGTTATAATAATATGGTCTTTAATCATGGAAGAACGATTGATTTTTCTGCAGATAGAAAAATTGATATGGTTATTGCTCTACATGCGTGTAATACTGCTACTGACGAAGCAATCGCAAAAGGTATCAAGGTTGGTGCAAAGTATATTATGGTGGTGCCATGTTGTCAGGGACAATTACGCTCTCAGATTAAGAACCACCATCCGCTGACCAGTGTAACTCAATTTGGTTTGCTGCGAAGTAAATTTGCGGATATATTGACAGATGCCTTGAGATCACAATTTCTTATGGGGAATGGGTATTATGTTGAACTCTTAGAAATAGTACCTCCAAAATTAACACCGAAGAACATATTGATATCAGCAAGAAAGATTAAGAATACTAGTAAAAGGAATTTAGAAGAATATTATCAATTAAACAACATATTTAAAACTAACTTTAGCTTACAAGAATATTTCTGTGAACAGCCCTTAAATGATGATCGGGCTTGTGCTTGTTAGCTTTTTTATGAAAAATGGACTTCACTTTTGAAAAAGGCAGGATAATATAAATGGGTAAAAAAAAGGCGAAACGAAGTGTTGCTAAAGCAGTTGTACATGTTAAGGCAACTTTTAATAATACATATATTACGGTAGCTGATATCTATGGTGAAACTTTATGTTGGGCAAGTGCGGGGACAGTTGGTTTCAAAGGGTCAAGAAAGAGTACCCCTTTTGCTGCACAGAGAGCTGCGAGGAACGTTGCAGAGAGAGCGAGAAAGAGATTCGGGGTTCAGGAGGTTGAAGTTAGAGTTAAAGGGCCTGGCCCGGGAAGAGAATCGGCTATCACTGCTTTGCAGGAAGCGGGCCTTGTTGTTAGAGCTATTGAGGATGTTACACCTTTACCTCACAATGGATGTCGTCCAAGAAAAAAGAGAAGAGTTTAGTACATTTTTCTTCTTTTGAAATAAAAAAAGTGGGAAATGATAATTTAGTATAAATTTTGGTTTATGGAAAAGGAATAAGATGGCAAGACATGTAGACCCTAAATGTAGATTATGCAGAAGAGAAGGCGTAAAGCTGTATCTTAAAGGATATCGTTGTGAGACTGCAAAATGTAGTATAGCGAAAAGAAGAGGTGTGCCTGGTGGTAGAATGTCCAAGAGGGTTAGGAAGTTGTCTTCATATGGAATCCATTTTAGGGAAAAGCAGAAACTGAAGCGATTTTATGGTGTCTTTGAAAAACAGTTTAGAAATTACTATTATAAGGCAGAAAGAAAAGAGGGTAATACAGGAGAGAATTTACTTATACTGTTAGAAAGAAGGCTTGATAATGTATTGTGCCATTTCGGATATGGACATTCTCGAAGCCACGCTAGGCAGGTTATTAATCACGGCCATATAACAGTAAACGGTAAAAAGGTTGATATCCCTTCTTTTTTGGTTAAACAGGGGGATGTGATTAAACCTGCTAACAAGGAAAACGATATAAATATGATAAAAATGAATGTGGAAGCAAATAAAGACCGCAAGCAGCCATCTTGGTTAGAGCGAGATGAATTAGATGGTCGTGTTCTACAGCTTCCTAACAGGGATGAAGTATCTATAGACATACAGGAACAGCTGGTTGTTGAGCTTTGTTCAAAATAAACTAATTATTCATTTTATATTAAAGTTTCAGAGTACACATTTTATTTATGAAATCCTACCTTGAGTGTCTTACCCAAACGAAAGGCTTTTTTAAAGTTCATAATGGTTCATTCTAATCAAAATAAAAGGTCTTCTGCTGGAGACTATTGTCAGAGAGATTTAATGGTAGGAAGGGGGATTATGTATGCGTATTAGATGGAGGGAATTTGAACTACCAAATAGAGTTAGTGTAGAAAAGGAAACATATACTGATTCTTATGGAAAGTTTATTGCTGAACCTTTTGAACGAGGTTTTGGGATTACTGTAGGAAATGGTTTGAGGAGGATCTTGCTTTCTTCAATAGAAGGAAGTGCTGTGACATCTGCTAAGATTGAAGGTGTAGAACACGAATTCAGTACTATTCCGAATGTGGTAGAAGATACAATTGATATTATTCTTAATATTAAGAATCTTGTTGTAAAATTACATACAGATAAGCCTAGAAAAATAAAAATTGAAACGAATAAAAAAGGAATAGTTACAGCAGCAGATATTATTACAGACGACGGTGTGGACGTCATCAACAAAGATCTTCATATAGCAACTATTTCAGAAAATATAGATTTTAAAGTTGAGATGGAGGTTAAAAAAGGCAGAGGCTACAAAACAGCGGAAGAAAACGGAGTAGGAAGCAGCGAAGTTGGAGTAATTCCTATAGATGCAATTTTCTCTCCTGTTCGAAAGACAAAGATACGTGTTGAAGAGACTCGAGTAGGCAGAAGAACAAATTATGATAAGTTGATAATTGAAATCTGGACAAATGGTGTTATTACTCCTAAAATGGCACTGACAGAAGCATCAAAGGTTTTCAGGAAGCACTTAAATCCATTTGTGCATTACTTTGAACTGGGTAGAGAACTACCGAGTGCAGGAGAAAAACAGATTGAACAAGTAGATGAAAAAGAGGAAGATCCTGAAACCGAAATAAAAAAGAAGGCGGTGGTCTCAGTTGCTGAGCTGGATCTATCTGTCAGGGCTTCAAACTGCCTGGAGTATGCTAATATAAAAACTGTTAATGAGCTTATCACAAAAGAAGAAGATGAGTTGTTAGAATTGAAGAATTTTGGAAAAACAACGCTGGTTGAAATTAAGAAAAAGCTTAATCAGTTGGGTTTATCATTCAAGAATCCCGGGGATGTAAACCGAGAAGGAAAGGAATTGTCTCATGAGGCATAGGAGAAAAGATAAACATTTGGGCAGAACGTCAAGCCACAGAAAAGCGTTGCGGAGTAATCTGGCTAATAGTCTTTTCACATATGGTCGAATTATTACGACGAAGGAAAAAGCTAAACATGTTCGTCCGTTTGTGGAAAAGTTGATTACAACGGCAAAAAAAGGTTTTATAAAGAAAGAAGCTGATAAAGCTGCTTATATCCACTATTATAGACAGGTGTTGACAAAACTAAACAATAAAGAGGTGGTAAGAAAGTTATTTGGTGAGGGTAAATGGCGTGAGACCGGAGGGATTGCGGAGAGATATTTGGAACGTAATGGCGGCTATACCAGAATACTCAAACTTTCAGGGAGCAGAATGGGTGTCTTGTCAGGAAGTAGCGTTGGAGATGTGCCGGAATTAGAGTATAAAATGGAAGGTTTTGAGCGAAAACTGCGACTGATAGGAAATCGCCTTGGAGACAACGCCAGTAGGGTTATCTTTGAATTAATAGAGGAAGTTCAAGAGGAAAAAGATATAGCACCTACAGTTTCAGTAGCGGAAGAAAATAAATAAATTATAACCTGATTGTTGTAATATAAAAATGATTAGGAATTTTAGTTGGTTAATAGAAGGCGAAATAGCGGGTATGGGTAAGCCGGCCTCTTCTGTGAATGATTTTGAATTTCTCAAGGGTAAAGGTGTTGAGGCGATTGTAACACTTACGGAGTATCCTCTAAGTGAAGTCCTGATAGAGGAATTTGGCTTTAACGTTAAGCACATTCCGGTTAAAGATTTTGAGGCCCCAGCGCTGGAGCAAATTGAAGATTTTGTAACATTTGCAGTGGATCAACTGTCTAAGCATAAAAGGCTGGTTGTCCATTGTGAAGCGGGTATAGGGAGGACAGGGACTATGCTGGCATGTTACCTGGTTAGCCAAGGATACAGTGCGCTGGATGCGATAGAAGAAGTGAGAGCAAGAAGGCCTGGTTCTATCGAAACGATAGAACAGGAAGAGGTGGTTCTCATGTACGAACGTAAATAGTACTTAGTTGCTTTATTATTAGACTGAAGCATGTTAGATTATATAGTAGATAAACGCACTACAGAGAAAAGAGTGACGTGTTTAATCCATTGATATATTATAATAGAATCCCACCTTCGATATTAGGTTAAATTATTAAAACATTCTGCTGCATAGGATACTGTTAATTAACTGTTTCGCCTGTAGTTTAGGTATGGAATGAGGCATTTTCTTTCGTGAAGCTTTATTTGCTCTCACGCATTTTTTATGTACATCAGTATGTATTATTTATAAAGCTATTTTTTACAGGCTTATATTGCGTCTGTCTTGTTCATTAAGCTTCTTCTGCATTTCCTTAGCCCATTTGATAACTTTGTTTATATCTGTCGTTTTACCTCCGGTTGTAAACTTTAATTGTCTTCCCTCAAAAATTTTCTTCTTTTGGCCATTTGCGACAACTGTTGCTTCGCCCTTTGTTACGGTAACATAGACCGTGTGCTTAGAGACCTTTATATCAATATTACTATCGCTTGAAGTTACAACGTTTTCTTTGGCTGCTATCATAAACGGTTTATCATCCGCCTTTATAGCAATTAGTATTTGTCCCTCTATAAGTTTGATGTTTCTGCTTTTTACAAACTTGACTTCTGTATTAACATCCATTATGACATAGGTTCCGTCCTTAAGGAGGAAGGATGCCTTGCTGTCTCTTTCTGTCTTCAGCGTGGCGCCATTGTTGATTTTATATTCAGATGATAAGGGCTGCCAGCTTGTACCGGCGTTCGGAAGTATTTTGACGGTACCAGTTGACTCAAGAAAATCTGCTTTTGTTGGAAGAGTGAAAATTAGATAAACAATATAAATCAGTAAAACACCGATCGCTAATAAAGTGCCAAATCTTTGGACCGCTTTCTTAGTAGGTTTCATTGTAAGAATGCCTACCTCATAAAGAATTATCATTGGTAAAGCTGTCATGACCTGTGTAAAAGGATCTGGAGGTGTTATTACCGCAGCAAGGATGAATATAATGAGAATTGCGTACAAGCGCCACTTAATGAAATCATCTGCCTGAAGCATTCCGATCTTGGAAATAAATAACATTACAAGTGGAAGCTGAAAAACAATTCCAAGTGCGAGCGTCAGCAATGTTACCAATGATATATACTGGCTCATTGTTATCATTGGTTGCACGCCTCCTCCCAATATTTTTATAAGGAATTGAAGACCATAGGGTATTAAGAAGTAATATCCGAATAATACACCTGTTATGAATGCAAAGTATGAAACGGGAGCAAAAGTTTTTACATATTTACGCTCTTTTTTAAATAGACCTGCCTCAACAAATCTCCAGACTTGAAATAAGATTAACGGGTATGCTACGAAAACAGAGGTTATTAAGCAAAGTTTTATATAAGCATAAAAACCTTCCTGATAACTAAGTACCTGAAGCGATTGTGATAGCCCCAGGTTTTTCATGGTGATACTATGGGGCTTTTTAATAATTTCAAGGATCCTTGCCTTAAAAAACCAGCAGACAAAGAATAACCCTATAACGATGAAGATTGACTTTATAATTCGTGATCTTAATTCTTCGAGATGTTCACTTATGGGTACTCTTTTTTCATGAATTTTTTCTTCTTCGGTTGTTTCCGGCATTTGTTTCTAGTCCTGTAAATCGTTATTAGTAGTAAATGATTCTATAAAGCGTCTTGTTTGCTTGTTTATAAAGTATCTCAGTTGATACTGTGATAAATGTACTTATTCTAAGGAGTGATTATAATACTAAGATGCTGTTTAAATTACAAGATTCAATATAATTGGCCGATAACATACAAACCGTGTTACTGCATTAATACGCATCATTGTCGATAATCCACTCCATATTTCCCTCTTAATTCAATGACATTGCTTCCAATGGGATTGTATTAGGAGCACGTGTATTAGAAAAGCCTTGCAAGGGTTATTTGTTTTTGTTACCATTGATCATAAAGCCTTATCACTCTTTCTCTTAATTAGGAGATAAACCCGTGGGAAAAACTTTTGAAGGCAACCTTGTAGGTAATAACAAAACATTCGGAATTGTTGTTAGCAGGTTCAATAGCTTTATTACAAAGAGGTTGTTGGAAGGCGCTCAAGACTGTTTTGTCAGACACGGTGTAAATGCAAATAACATCGATGTTTTTTGGGTTCCAGGTGCATGTGAGCTGCCTATTACTGCTATGCGATTGGCTAAGAACGCTAAGCACGATGGGATTATTTGTCTTGGTTCTGTAATACGTGGTGAAACACCCCATTTTGATTATGTATCCAATGAGTCAGCAAAAGGTATTTCTGAAGTTGGACTTAAAACAGGTATACCAACAATATATGGTGTTATTACAACTGAGACACTGGAACAAGCCATAGATAGGGCTGGCGCCAGGGTTGGTAACAAAGGTGCTGAGGCCGCACTTACCGCCTTGGAGATGGTGAATCTCTTTGATGAAATAGATTAGTGTTTTTTGTAAGTTCTCAAGAAATTGGTAAAAATCTGATCCGCTCCGCACAAAAGGCACCGAGGGCTTTAATCCACACCTGCACACGTCTGCAAGGAAGGGTATTGATGGTTGAAAATATATAAGCCTTTCTTGATTTATTGAGAACTTACTTTTTTATTATGGAGATTTATGGATGCGGAAAAGAACGCGGTCCCGAGAAATTGTATTACAGGTTCTTTATCAATTAGAGGTTCGGGGCAATGACGTTATAGACGAGGTAGACGCGTTCTGTATTGAACAGGGTACGGATGCCGAAGTAAGCGATTTTGCCATTAAATTGGTAAATGGCTGTATTCAGAAAATGGGAGAAATAGACCGGAGGATAACCAGTATTTCTGAAAATTGGGAACTGCAGAGGATGCCGGTTGTAGATAAAAATATTTTGAGGTTGGCATGTTATGAACTATTTTATGTGGATGACATTCCTCCAAAGGTATCTATCAACGAGGCGATTGATTTAGCGAAAAAATTCAGTACTGAGAAATCTGGATTATTTGTAAACGGAATATTAGATAAAATATATTCACTAAATATAAAGAATGATAATAATCTTCGGAAAACTATAACAAGTGTAAGAGAGGTAAATGCTTCAGGAAAAGGAGGACGTACCGGGGCTGATTTGCATATCCATACTGATTTTTCAGATGGGACCATGTCTCCTGAACAAGTGATTAAAGAGGCGTCTAAACTAAATCTTCGTACAATTGCGATAACCGATCATGATACTATTGATGCTGTTGAGTTTGCCCAACACATTGGAAACAGGGAAGAGATTGACGTGGTTCCCGCAATAGAGCTTTCTTCGAATTATTGTTCGGCAGATATTCACCTTTTAGGCTATTTTATTGATATACAGAACAGTGCGCTTCTGGAAAAATTAGCGGAGTTGCGTTCTGAAAGAGTAGAGCGAATTAAGAAGATTACAAAGAAGCTCAGAACCATAGGTGTAAAAGTGGAGCACCAGGAAGTTTTTGATGTTTCTAAAGAAGGTTCGCCCGGACGGATGCACATAGCTGAGGTTTTGTGTAATAAAGGTTACTGTAGTGATATTCGGGAATCTTTTCAAAAATATCTCTCTGATAATGGACCGGCTTATGTGTCCAAGGAAGCGTTAGCATTAAAAGACGCTATAGAACTTATAATTTCTGCTGATGGTGTTCCAGTCCTTTCACATCCTGGTGTTACCAAGAGAGATTCGTTAATACCCAAGATGGTGGAATATGGCCTGCAGGGGATAGAGGTTTATTACCCTGCACATCAACCGCAAGCCGTAAAAAGATATTTGCGGATTGCAAAAAAATATGATCTTGTAGTTACCGGTGGCTCTGATTGCCACGGTAATCGGAAACCTGATATCGCATTGGGGAGTGTAAATATAGGTGACGAACTGGTTACTAAGATTAAGGATAGGTGCGGCAGCATGGTTGGCGCCTTGAACTGAAAGAGAATAGTATAGAGATTGTTCCGATACGTTTCGCTGGATTAAAGTCCTCGGCGCTTTTTGTCAGGGGAAGCGAATCCAGCCAGTATTAAACCCCAGTTATTCTGGTTAGATAAAATTATGGGTTGGTTTTCAAAAAAAAATCAGTAACAGGGAAAAAAGAAGACGCAAAAAATAAATCGTGGTCTCCATTTCAAAAGCTCAAAAACAGCCTGCTAAAGACACGCAGTAAAATATCTTCCAGAATTAAGGATCTTCTCGCATTAAAGAGAAATATTGATGAAGGTGTATTGGATGAGTTAGAGGTCGTGTTGCTTGAGTCAGACATAGGGGTTGGCTTGGTAACTAAGATAATAGAGGATGTTAGATGTGCCTGGAAAGCGAAGAAAGTTGAAGATACAGAGGGCGTTTACGATTTTCTGAAAAATGATCTCAAGCAAAGCCTCAAAGGTGGAGATTCATCATTACAGATTGCGGCCGCTCCTCCAACTGTGATTATGGTTGCGGGTGTCAATGGTGTCGGCAAGACTACATCAATCGCGAAGCTTGCAAATTTATTTATCAAGCAGGGTAAAAAGGTAATGTTAGCAGCCGGTGATACCTTCCGAGCTGCAGCGACGGAACAACTGGATATATGGAGCAAAAGAATTGGCGCTGATATAGTTAAACATCAGGCTGGTGCCGATCCCTCTGCAGTTACGTTCGATGCACTTGAAGCCAGTCTGAGCAGGGGAACAGATGTGTTGATAGTGGATACGGCAGGGCGTTTACACACTCATGAAAATTTAATGAATGAGTTGACAAAAATGAAACGGGTAATATCAAAAAGAATAGAGAATGCTCCGCATGAAGTGCTCATGGTCCTGGATTCAACAACAGGACAAAATGCCATTTCTCAGGCAAAACTATTTAAAAAAGCGGTTGATATTACGGGGATATTTCTCTCAAAACTCGATGGTACCGCTAAAGGTGGAGCAATTCTGGGAATGCGTAAAGAGATAGACATACCGGTAAAGTATGTTGGCCTTGGTGAAGGTATCGATGACATTCAGGAATTTGACGCGGATAAGTTTGTGGATGCTTTGTTTGATTAGAGAAAAAGGTAATTGCCGGTTTCCTTGAGTAAAATATTCACTCAATCCCCTCCTTATGAAGGGGGGAAGGGATGGTCTTAAATAAATTTCCCTCAGATTGCTGAGCAGTTACAGAAGAAGCGTAGAACATGCACTCCCATTTTACAATCTTTTCTTCTCTCCAAACATTCACAAATAATACACACAAATACATACATTAGCGTTATCAACAGGGACAGATTTATTATGAAGAAAGATAATATTTCCAGAAGGACTTTCCTCAAGACAGGCATCGCCGTTGGTACAGGACTTTGCGGCCTCTCATTTTTAAGTTCATTTGAGAGGCAAAGGCCTCTGAAGGTGTGGAAAAGAAATAGATTAAAAAAAGGCCTGGTCGTTGTTCATGGTAATGTTCACGAAAGGAGTGGTGAACGTTCTGTAATAAAAGAAATGGTGAACAGGGGGATCAGGGCCATTGGTGGAATGGATAAACTGGTTTCCAGAGGTGATAACGTTGTCATCAAGCCAAACATAGCATGGGACAGATATCCTGAGTATGCGGCAAACACAAATCCCTTTGTCGTTGCCGCATTGGCAGGATTATGTATAGAGGCAGGGGCGAATAGAGTAAAAGTGCTTGATCATACTTGCGCTGAAAACCCAGGTCCTTCTTATCTAAACAGTGGAATAGAAAAGGCGGCAAAAGAGGTTGGTGCAGATGTCCGCTTTGTTAGTAAGAATCTGTTTAAAGATATCAAAATAGCGGGTGGAAAAGTCCTTGATTCATGGCCTTTTTATGAGAAATTAATCTATCAGGACAAAGTAGACGTATTAATAAACGTTCCAATAGCAAAGCATCACAGCGCTTCCCTTCTATCTATGGCGCTTAAAAATACTATGGGAATGATAGGTGGTAACAGAGGTTCAATACACAAGGACATACACCCAAAAATAGCAGACCTTAATAGAGTTGTAAAGGTCGATCTTACAGTCCTTGATGCATTCAGGATTTTAAAACACCATGGACCAACTGGTGGGAGATTAGGGGATGTAGATAACACTTTTGAAAATGCTCGGCGATTAGTTTTTTGTGTTGATCCGGTGGCAGTGGATTCTTACGGGGCAACCCTGTTTGGTTACCAGGGCAGGGAGATAGGTTTCATCAGAGAATCGTATGAGGCGGGGCTGGGAGAGATTGATTATACATTAAACGGATTTGAAGAAATAACAGTTTAAGGGCTGTTCTGCCAAACCTTAATTGGGCTCATCTCGAAAGAGAGGTCGGCTTTTTGTCTTTGTGGCAAAGAAAAGGTATAATATATGCAAGCTCTAGCTAGCTTAACTATGTATGCGCTTGAACAATACGATATGAAATAAAAAAAAGACTTGACGGTGAATATTATTTTGTGTATATTTTGATAAACGTTTAAAGTTGTAGTGGATAATAGTTGTTAGGTAAATCAAGGATATGTATCTGGAATAGTATGTATAGGTTTTTTTGTTTTTTGCTTTGACATTTTTAATGCATTCACTTATCATCAATAAGGACTGTATATTTTAATCTGGTATATTATTAATAAGAAGAAAGAGGGCTTCAGAAATTTATTGATAATGTAGAAAAACGTCTCCTCTGGGTGAGGTCGGAGAGTTTATACTACAATGGTTATTCTGCTATGCTAAACACAACGGATCCGGTTGTGTAAAAGTACCTAGTACATTATTGATATATTTCCTGTTTTGTTTTGAATCCGTATAAATCTCAGATAGGTTCACTTTTAGTAGAAAGTAATGATATAGGATAGTATTATTTACTATAATGGTTGGAAAGGAGAGAGATTATGAAGAAAGGCTTATTAATCGCAGCAATGGCGTTAGGGCTTGGTGTAGGTAGCATGTGTGTAGAGTTAAATAGAGCTGAGGCTGCAGTTTCAGCAGTACAACTTGACGTTGTTGATCTAATGGATTGGGGTAGGTCGTATGACTATGATCTCGGCACTAACACTTACACACCTGCTGCTGGTTCCGATAATCCATGGAATCCAGGTGGTGTAAACAATCCAGGTGTGTCAATGGTAGCTGATACATTTGGCAATCATGATGGAACGGAAGATACATGGGGAATTGCGCAAATTGATCAGATCACAAATACCGCAGGAACAATATCATTATTTGATAAAGATCTGAGCAACTTTGAGTTGACGATGTTTTTCTGGGGCTTCGATGACGATATTATTACAGCACCAAATGTTTTGGGTAATTCAAACATCGGTGCAGTTGGTGGCCGTGTACAAGTTTGGAAGGATTTTGCACAAGATTTTGACCCTACAATTGGGACAGCCGGAAGAACAGGCGGTTCAACATTCACTACCGCCACAGAGGGTGAGCTAGTACTTGATTTAATACCTCATGCATTTGCGAATGGAACGACTTTAAATGCTAATTTTAATTTTATATCTAATACGGGAAGCGGTGTCGTTTATCTTGACACCTCAGGCGCCGGTTCATGGGACGCTTTTTATGACACTGATTCACAATTAATGGGTTCTGATTTCCTCTTTCAATGGACAGTTGAAAATAATGCACAAGGGGATACAGTTGCTGACTGGACAGTTCGTGGAGACGGACGACAGGAAGCTGCACTTGTTCCTGAAGCAACAACAGTTGCACTACTCGGAATAGGTTTAGTAGGAATGGCTGGTGTGGCGGTAAGAAAAAAATTAAAAAAGAACGTAGAAAGAAGCTAGTTTTCTATATTTCAGATTTACATTAAAAAAAGGGCAGGACAATCATTCTGCCCTTTTTTTGATTATATAAGGACCAGACATATCATAGCTTTCTTTCAGTTGTCTATATTTTGTTGTATAAACTCCGGCAAGTAGGTTTGCTTTCAGCGGAATATAAACAAAAAATACTTTAGGATAGCCGTTTGCAACTCGCAAGATATCGACCTATCTAAGGTGACCAAAGCTTAAATAATTCTAGGTTTTTAATCTTTGCGTATTTCTCACCAACCCTGTTTTTCTCAATCTAAATTGATGTAGCTGTACTTTCTGGGCTTCTCATATCCACTTTTCTTCTATAATGCTTTAGATATAGGGATTTGCATTTTTATAATTCTTCTATATTTTGTATTCCCATCATACAGGCGGCACCAAATCCAAAATCAGGATGGTACATACTTTCTTGACCTACTTTATAATCGAGACGGATGAAAAAATGGTACTTTATCTTCCATGAAATCAATAAAAAGAATACATGATGTTATTTTCTGTTTGTTGGACTCTCTTAAGTTGCACAAGCAAGTCTAAGTGTTATCCTTGAAGATCTATAGCCTTTTCTAACTTGTTTATTTGAAAAGGTTTTTTGTGTTTAATTGTATGTATGAATGCCTTTTGTGTATGATATATCCTGCAGTTTGGGATATGATGAGGGATAGTGAAACGAAAATATACGTAACTTCCTTTGCAGAAAATGTCTATTCTGTCAACATTATTGTCTAGTTTGATTACCAGCATTCATCAGTTTGTTCATATGTTTTTGTAATGGTTAACTATATTTTTCTACTAGTTATTATCAAATATATGCTTACGACAAAACCACATAAAAATCATTAAACGGTGACAAAACGGTATCCCGATTGCGAGTCAAACAATAATCTTCTTTCGGCAAATAATATGAAAATAGAGAAAGCTTCGTTTTGTAAACGTTCATTTAGCAGTTATAGTTTACTCTGTTTGTATATTTGTAATAGAAATGTAAAGTGGAATTTGCTATGAATTTCTTATTTATTTTGTATTGCTTGTAAATTAAGATATTAGATATCTATAAATTTATAATAAATGCATTACAAAACTACAACTTTAAATTAATGTTTGTATACTAATTGAACGGCATAAAAAACAGATTAAATTGTCATTCAGGATTATTTTAATCTAATACAATATAGTATTTGGAGATGATTATGTTTGATAGAAATAAAATAAGAAAAATAGTTCTTGTTAATCCTCCCATGAATATTGAAGAGGTTTATGGGAAATTTTCTGAATTAGGAGGAGCTTCGCCTCCAACGGGATTATGTTACTTGGCAGGTTATTTACGTGACTTTGGTTATGATGTTTCAATCATAGATGGAGAAGCATTAAGGTTATCGTGTCATGACACTGTGAGTAAAATACTAACAGAACAACCTGATTTTGTGGGTCTTTCTTGTAAAACTTTGTGGGTTACTAATGCTGGCAAGATTGCTAAGCTTATCAAAGAAAAAAATCGTGATATTATTGTTTCTGCGGGAGGACATCATGTTACCTCTCTACCTAAACAATCTTTACAAGAATTCTCAGGGTTTGATTCTATTATTATTGGGGAAGGAGAAATAACCCTTCTTGAATATATTAATACAATCAATGAAAATAGTGATTACTCCAGTGTTCAGAGTCTTGCTTATAGAGACGGTGCAGATATTAAAGTAAATTCAAGAAGAGAAGAAACAATAGATATCAACAAATTACACAAGCCTGCGTTTGATTTACTACCAGATCTTGCAACACACTATAACCCGAGCATTATAAATGTAAAAAGCCTTCCCGCATTTCCTCTAATCACTTCACGTGGTTGCCCTTTTCAATGTGCATTTTGTGATAGAAATGTTTTTGGAAACACGACACGTATTCCTTCTGCAGAGTATACTTTTTCTATTGTAGAAGAATTATATTATAAATATGGAATACACAATTTACTTTTTGATGATGATAATATCATGATAAATAAAACGATATTTCTAAAATTAATGAATTTTATTAAAGAATCAGATATGAAATTATCATTTTCATGCCAAGCAAGAGTTAATTCCATTGATGAAGATTCTCTGAAAATATTAAAAGAAAGTGGATGTTGGCAATTAATGTTTGGAATTGAATCTGGAAGTCAAAAGATGCTTAAAGCAATGAAAAAAGGAACAAAATTACATCAAATTGAAAATGCAGTTTCTATGTGCCGTAAGATTGGTATTAAAACACTTGGTATGTTTATTTTTGGATATCCTGGAGAAACGATCGAGACACTTCAAGAAACAGAAATGTTTATTAGAAAGTTAAAATTAGATGATTTGGCTAGTTTTTTCTTTACACCTTTACCTGGTTCAGATGTATATGATGATATAGAAAAATATGGAAAATATGAAAAGCAATGGAATAAAGGTAATAGCCTGGACCACGCTCTTTTTATTCCTGACGGTTTAGATGAAAAAACACTTAAAAAATTTGTTAATCTATGTAATAATGCATGTTATTCAAATCTGCGTCAACTTATTAGAATTCCAACACGATTTACTTCTTTAACACATACAAAAGCATTTTTACAATCAATACCGAAATTAATGTTTTCATCCCACAATTAGATGAAAACATTAATTTGTTTCAACACAGGTTTTCATGGTAAATATGTGTCTCTAATTTTATGAAGAAGAGGCACCTTATGTGATTTTTTGATTTTTTCATCAATCAACATTACATTAATTATAAGAAAAACAAATGAGCCAATTGAAGAATGTATGTACAGAAAGAAAGAATGCCATCAAGTTTCTCACAGGTTCTGATCCTTCGTATATAGAAAACTTGGGCAAAAAACTCCTGATACCGGCTTTTAGAAGAGCGGCAACAAAGATGCCTGCTTATGCTAAACTTTTAAATGATAAAGGGATTAATCAGAAAGATATTAACACTATTGATGATTTTCAAGAAAAAGTCCCATTTTTTACAAAAAAAGACTTCTTTGTTGATACACCTATGGAAGAGCTATGTGTTGACAAGAACATTCAGTCTTTAAAATTGGCTGTAACCAGTTCGGGATTCTCTGGAGTATTCTCTTTAGGTATGAGTACTGAACAAGATCAAAATCAAAGCATTTTTGCAGTTGATACACTTCTTGAATATCTCATAAATATTTCAGAAAAAAAAACGTTTTTGATCAATTGCGTTCCTATGGGAGTAAAAATTCCAACTAGCCTACCAATAGCTGAAGTAAGTGTAAGGAGCGATATGGCCCTGGCGCTAATTAATAAATTTACTCCATATTTTGAGCAGATTCTTATAATAGGCGATCCACATTTTTTAAAAAAAATTATTGAAGATGGCTTGGAACAAGGGTTAGATTGGAAAAATTTATCAGTCAATTTTATTACTGGTGAAGATTGGTTTTCAGAAAATTTTCGTTTATATTTAGCTGATCTTCTAGAAATTGACTTTAATCGTTCTGATAGTGGTTTTTTTGGAGCAAATTTTGGGATAGCCGAATTGGATTTAAGCCTTTTTCATGAAAGCATTTATACAATTCGTTTGCGCCAGGAATTACAAAAGAATACACGTTTAAGAGAAAAGATTTTTGGGAAAAACACAAAAATTATTCCCCTCATCTTTCAATATTATCCACATAAAGTTTTTCTTGAAACTACACAGGAAAATGAGCTTCTTTTTTCAATGCTTAACCCTGATATTCTTATGCCTCTGATCCGCTATAATAGCCAGGATCAAGGTGCTATTCGATCATATGAAGAAGTTAAAAAGATTTTAACAGAAGAAAATTGCCAGCATCTTATTCCAGACCTTAAACTTCCTTTAGTGAGTGTTACTGGAAGGTCAGGCAGATCTTTGACCGTTCATGGAAAGACAGTAACGCCTGAAGAGATAAAAGAGGGATTGTATAGTGATTATGAGGTCGCATTTTTAACAACAGGTTATTTCAAATTAAGTCAAATGGCTGACAATGAAGGAAAAATTGAGATACAACTTAAAAAGGGTGTGATGAAAACTGCGGAGTTAAAGACAAGGTTTACGAAGGCTCTTTTAAAGCATGTCGATGCGGACATTGAAATTCATTTTTATGATTACCAGGATTTTCCTTATGGAATGGATTTGGATTACGAAAGAAAATTCAAATGTATTTAAAAGTATTGAAATTTTAATTTTAAACTAGGATAATATAATGAAAATTGTGAATGCCCATGTTCATATGATTGAACTGGAAAAAATGGTAAAAAAAAATGCAGGTCATAAAGTTCCTGGTGGTATATCAGTTTTACAGGACATAGAAGCCACGATGCCTCTCCTGTCTCCCGAAGTCTTAATTGGTCAAATGGAAGATGCAGGGGTTTCTCAGTCAGTTCTTTATGCCGTAGATGCCCCTATAGTTTATTCCTCTAATGAGTATGTACAAACCCTCTGTGCGCAGTTCCCCGATCGTCTTATGGGTTTTGCCTCAGTGAATCCCAATGATAAGGATGCTGTTGAGAGGCTTGATAAAGCGGTTAATGAACAGGGGCTGCGCGGACTTAAACTGCACCCCCCTCTACAAAATTTCTTCCCTAATAATGAGTCTGTTTTTCCGATTTACGAAAAGGCAGTTGAATTAAAAATCCCGGTTGTTTTTCACGTTGGGACGACTCCATTTGGAAGCCTGGCACGCCTATCACAAGCAAACCCTATTCTTATAGATGATGTCGCAGTGGAATTTCCGGATTTAAGGATTATGTTAACTCATCTTGGCACACTTTCCCACTTAGAGGCGTTCATGGTAGTTGAAAAGAACCCAAATGTTTATATTGATACTTCCGCCTATCTATATGAAATTAAGGAGCTCCTTACCATGAACCTTATTACGCGATTGGGACCTCATAAAATTATTTTTGGAACAGATTATCCCATGCCTTATGCCGGCTTGATCCATCAAATGAAAGATTTTGTAGAGTGTTTGAAAGGTTTAAACCTTACTGAAGATATTTTAGAAGGTATCTTTTATAAAAATTTTGAAACTTTTATGAATTATGAATCTTCGAATGAAGACATAGATTTTCAACAATTCATATGAATTTGAATAAGATAAATTATTTGTTATAGCTCGCGAAAATTTTTATTCACGTGTAAATTTTATGTTGGATCAACTAAAACTCACAAACTACAGAAAAAAGGAGAAATTTTATGTGGTCTGAGTACTACAAAAACATTGCAAACAGAAATATTGGACTTTTAAATAAAGAGCAACAAGAAGAATTAAAAGGATCATGTGTTGCGGTATGTGGAGTTGGAGGATTAGGTGGTGTGATTTCAGAAATATTAGCTCGGACTGGAATAGAGTCTTTTAAATTGCTTGACAATGGAAAATTTGAGCCAACGAATTTAAATCGTCAGATATATTCTTTTAATGATACAAATGACTGTTACAAAATTGATGTGACTGAAGAATATCTCAAAAAAATTAATCCTGATATTAAGATAGTGAAAGAACTGGAAATAACAGAAGAAAATGTTGACAATTTCCTTGAAGGTGTAGATGTCATAGCCTTATCGATTGACTCAGTCTTACCTGTTCTTATATTGAGCAGGGCAGCAAGAAGATTAAATATTCCACTTGTTGAGGGTTGGGCAGTTGTTTTTGGTAATGTCAGAGTTTTTAATGATCAAACCCCATCTGTTGAGGAGATGTATAAATTCCCAACTATTGGAAGAGAGATATCTAGCATTACAGAAGAAGAAGCCCGGAAATTGATGTATCAATCTGTTTTAAGCTTGGAAACAATTGATGGTCTGCTAGAGCATTATCCCGAATCAGCATTTAAACGTCTACAAGAAAAAGGTGAAGGGACAACCTTAGCGCCTATGGTCTGGATGACATGTGTGATGATGGCCTTAGAAGTTTTCAAGATTATTTTGAATTGGGGCAAAATTGCCTTAGCACCTAACTATGCAGTCTATGATGGTATTAATCATCAAATAAGAAACCAACAGAACAATATCGATGAGTGAGCAAACCAACACCGAGAATTTTTTTTTACGCCTACATCGCCTTGGATTAATTCGTCCCTTTATTCGTTTCTCTCTTCGCCTGCGTAAAGTAATTCTTCAAGGGGTTCATTACAATACTGATATGGTGACAAATCAGCTTACGTATGTTGACTTTGTCACCGATTCGTTCAAAGAGCGTACTCTTCCCCAACACGACTTTCAATCCAAAAGCGCCTTTGAGGCTTCGTTTATTTCCTTAGCCGATACCTTTCATCAATTGTTTGGATATCGATACTCCCTTCCTGTTTCCCAGGGAAGAAGCGCTGAGTTGATTCTGGCCAAGGTGCTTGTAAAACCTGGAATGGTTATTCCAAATAACCTTCTTTTTATATCAACAAGCTATCATCAGACATTGGCCGGAGCTGAACTCATAGAAATACCTGTAGTTGAGGCCTACGATCTTATTAGCGACTCACCTTTCAAAGGAAACATTGATACTAAGCAATTAGAGGTGGTGATTCGTAAGTATGGGAAAGAAAAGATCCCTTATGTACTGATAGAGACCGCGGTGAATGCCTCCGGAGGTCACCCTGTCTCAATGGAAAACATTAAAAATGCCTATAATATTACCAAAGAGCATAATATCCCTTTAATATTAGACGCATGTAGATTGCTTGATAACGCCTGTTTGATACGGCAAAGAGAGCAAGGTTATTCTCACAAATCACTTAAAGAGATAGTCATGGAGTTCTGCTCATACACGGATGGCTGTGTGATGAGTGCGTCAAAAAACTACTATATTGATACCGGAGGGTTTATTGCAACTAATATCGAACAGCTATTTAATCAGTTTATGGATGTCGTTATGGTGTATGGAGACGGTCTTTCAGTCAGGGCCAAGGGAAAACTAAATACAGCGATCAAATACCCTTTTAAAAACGAACGAATTATTAATGACCGGGTAAATATAACTTCTTATCTGTGGAAAAAACTTGAAGAAGCAGGAGTTCCTGTCGTTAGACCTGCTGCAGCATGTGCGGTTTTTATAGACACATATCAACTTTCTGAATACATCGCCCCTGATCAATTTCCAGAGAAATCTTTTCTTGTCCACCTTTATCTGAAATCAGGTATTCTCGGAAGTGAGAATTTGATAACAACGGGACAAGGCAGGAAAGGAATCAGAATGGTACGGTTTGCATTACCATTAAGAAGCTATAAAATTCGTCATATGAACTATGTAGCCAAACATATTATCCAGGCATGGAAAGAGAGAAAACAGATAAAAGGGTTGAAAAAGACTTACGCGGCTCCATGTCAAAGCGGACAATTCATGGCACAATACCAGATTATTGAATAATGGATATACAATTGAAACTTAAAGAAAAACACGCTATTGAGTTTTTAGGCATCTCTGGTATTACATTTGACTCATGGTATGCCTCAACAAAAACACCTGGAATACATCGACTATAAAGAAAAAATCTTTTTCTCTGAAATAAAATCTAATAGAAATATCTTCATGTGCCATCCTGCAAAGAAGATCCATTGTGTGGTCAAACCAGATGAGCTTGTCACCCTTATCAAAAAGTATTATTGAGGCACAAGGTACAATACGTTAAACGTATAAATCAGGGTGGTAGTGGATTTTCATATTAAACGTACTCGTTCGAAGCTAAAACTAAAGATTGTAAGATCCCCCATTAAATTCGTAGTAGTCTTTGGCCAACGGAATAAGGATCACGACAAAAAATATTATATCCTCATTACGGATCAACTGTAAGCATATACCGGAACTATTATAAAAAACTACTTACTCAGATGTGGTATTGAGTATTGTTTCAAGGAACTAAAAGATATATTCTGCCTTGACCACTATCAAGTCAGAAATATTGACAAAATTGAAAGATACTGGAAACTATATCTCTGATTGCATGGGCTCTCACTTACTGGACAAAACAAAACGTGTATCTTGATAAAATCTTCGCAACTAAGCCTGTTGGCTTTAACGAATTTAAGCAAGCTATCAACTCCTTGCTTGAATTTTCTGCGGCCAGTGAACTTTCAAAGAATGCAACACTTGCCAACGGGTATTTCGGAATAAAATCGGCCAGGGGTGGAAAAAAATTGCCACCTGACATTTTTTTAACAAAGTAATGTTAAAAACAAAAAATCTAAGCAAAATCTTCCAATTGTAAAATAAATTTAAAAAAAATTGGAATACTCCCCTTGTCACCGGTGTGATAAGCTTTAACAATTCTCTGGTTTTTGTGTATTTACCAAAAGGGTGTTAAGCAGCTATTCTTGCTCGGTTCCACATATCCACTGTCCTTCTATAATGTTTTAGATATAGGGAATTTTGTTTTTCCAGTTCTTCAATATTTTGTAATTCAATCACTAATGCCACTCCATGCCCAAACTCAGGATGAGACATATTTTTTTGACTCACTTTAAAACCTAGACGAACAAAAAATGGTACATTTTCAGGTATACAATCAATAAAAGAATACATAATATTGTCTTCTGATTGTTGGGTTAATGTCGCACACGCAAGCTTAAACGCGATATTTGAAGACCTAAAGTCCTTTCTGACAATAAA
Organism: Candidatus Scalindua japonica; assembly: GCF_002443295.1. NCBI lineage: Bacteria > Pseudomonadati > Planctomycetota > Candidatus Brocadiia > Candidatus Brocadiales > Candidatus Scalinduaceae > Candidatus Scalindua > Candidatus Scalindua japonica. The sequence goes on from NZ_BAOS01000029.1 coordinate 76,655, forward strand.
CTTTGTAGAAATAGAAGAATCAAAATATGAGCTATTAGCGAATTCATGCATTTTGTATAGCTCAGGATAGTATCCTAAATCAGAGTGCTTAGTATAATTGGTTAAAAGCGTGCCAATAGCTTCGTTATTTTTAAATACTCCATATAAATGTCCAGTGTTGTCTAAAGGGTCTTTGAGTATTTTTAATTTATGGTCAGCATGCGGTTGTTCATATTTAAGATCCTTTATATATACAGAATATCTTAGTTTATAAAGTTGGTAAACTTCATCTTGTTGCTGCTCTGTAAGAGGTTTAGAGATATCGTATTTTTTAATCTCTAACTTGCTTTTGTGTCCATTATTGTTGAGCATAACATTCTCCTTCCCTTTAAACTTAAATAGATACATTAAAACAAAAATTACTAATTAATAAATGGATTTTATGCTTTTTCGCTTTTTAATAAAAACTGCTTAACGTTAGTTGGTTAAAGCAATTGTAATGCCATTGTGTGTTAATTAACCATAAGGCACATGCCAGGCAGAGCTTAGTACAATTTGACAGCTTTGTTTTCTACCGGAATTATATATCAGTATGGGGCATATTTAGTTGTTATAAACCAAAAATTGACCCATTCTGGGGAACTTCGGTTTTAGAAAGAGATGGATAGGCATCTCAATTTAATATTGAGATAATACTTATCAAGTTGCTTTCCATCCGTTGTCAGAAGATGCACATCAAACATCTGTATCTTCTTGAACTTTTCTATTAACGCCCTTGGTGTAAACCCAGGTGATAGTGGCCTGATCTTTTGTCATAAGAGGAGACTCCTCCTTCCAGGATATTTATCACTTCATCTTTTTTATCACTTTTTTCGATCGAAAATCCTGAAGTAATTTTGGTCTTAGTAATAGACTTTGGTTCGAGTAAAATAAAGTTTTCTGGATCGGAATTCACCGCAATCGTAGGGTTCGAAGTGAACAGGATGATCTGCCTGAAGTCCTTATGTTTTATAATTATGGGGACTAAGAAATCCGATATATCTATGTTGTCTATACTCTCTTCAGGGGAGTCGATTATGACTGGGCCGAATCGGTCATTCATGATAATCATCATAATCATAACCGTTCTTTTCAGACTTCTTCTCAGTTTTTGAAATTCCATTCGTCTGGTTTCCCCTTTTTTCCAGTTTATATTCAGGAATAGCTTTAAGTGGCCATTTTTCTCTAGAAACAGAAGTTCCTCTTTTTTTGGATCGAGGAAACCAGAAGTTGTATATTTTTCATTGAATTTTTTAATACCCTCTTTTTTATCAACACCAAAGTTATTTACTAAAAATTCTTCCAGCTTTTTTCTCGATGCAATAATCTCGTTTATTCTATCAGGGTTATAAAAATTTACTTTAACAGGTGATTTTTGCCAATTGTCAATATTATCTTTTCTTAAAATTTTGCCGTCATCTGTACTCGTGAAGAGGAACGGATCATCACCGTTATTGTTTCTGGTAAAACATTTATAAGAGGATTTTGCATCTTTCATTATCTCTACAAATAGTTTAACCTTGCTGCCTGGTTTGATAAAATCTTTATTTACCGCACTTTTCATGGCTTGACATATATTGCTTTTGCCAGTCTCCTTTTTGCCGGTTATACAGTTTAAATGCCTGTTAAAGCGGACAAGTTGTTTACCAAACTGTTTGCTGTCAATTTCAACTCCATAAACAAACAGGCCGGATTGGACAGGGCTAAAGGTAGTTGAAATTCTCACCCTTGTGGAAGGATTGTGAATACAATTTTCCAGTCCTTCAAAAGAGGGTTCCGTCATTTTTACATAGGCATACCTTTTTCCAATGGTTTTGTAGTCATGTGCGTCTGATCCCTGAAAATAAGCGAGCGGCGTAAGATTTTTTTTTCTTCTTAATGAGTCAATCAAATTTTTTACACTTACTTTAAGTGTCTTGTCTAATTTAGAAAATTTTCCAGGGTTAACGATTTCTACTGCGGACAGGTTTTTATTGTAAAACACGTTTTTCATAGCACCACTTTTTAGTTTATATAATTGCAGTGTGGCCTGGTCACTACCATCTATATGGGCGAGGCATGGTATTCCTCCTTTCCTTTTGATCAAATTAACCGCATCAATTAGGCTCCGTTTTCCTACCTTGGGATTCTTCCCCCATTCTTCGATTTTAAATCCGATTTCATTGAGTAGTTGGCAGATAATAAAGTGGTTAGAACGGCGTGGTGTCGTGGGTGGAAAAACTGCAAGGATGTGTACACCCGTACAGCTTATTTCCACACTCGGTAAAATGGTTAATACTATTTTACCGGCCTTTTCATTTGCTTTTTGTGCAGCGTCGTCGATAATTTCGTACCATGTTGGCGCTGTTAAATCCATTGTCTTTTTTGTGGACTCAGGGTATGCCCATATCGTCCCAATGCTATTATGGTCGCTTATTGCTACGAGAGAAAGGTTTTCTTCAAGGAATCTTTGAATAATTTTTTCAGCAACTTCTCGTGAATTGAACAAAATATCATTCTGCTTCTGTTTTATATTCTTATAATACGTCTGTTCGTTGCCTTTTTTAGGAGGGTATTTAATATTGTAAGGATTAAAGTTGTACTTATTTCTCCCTCGGGCATCTTCTGATGCAGGGGTATGAAAATGAAGATCTGCTTTGAAAAACCTTGCTCCTATTGGGCGCTTACTCATTTCGAGAAAGCTTTTATTTATTTCATTTTCCAGTTTCATTGTGAAGTTTTTGGCAAAACAAAATTTATTATAATACGACGCCAGGGTCACAGAAAAACCAGGACGCGGATCTGTATATAAGGTAAAGACTGACTAAAAAAACCTTATTCTAATAATATAATAATGCCTCAATACTGTCTCCTTTAATAAACTAAGCAACTAAATATATTTATACTTTCCAAAGATGATTACAACTTAATAAAAATCAGAATGAAAATCAAAGAAAATAATACATATTTAGGAAAGCAGGAATTACGGAAGTGGGCCAATTGCAACTATCAGCAATATGTAGAAATGGCTAAATGTTTTTGCCAAATCCAATAAAATTGGACCAGCAATAGTTAGTTGTTTTGCCGGAATATACAAATGCGCTGAGAAATATGCTTGTGCTGATAATCAGGATGTTTTCATTATATCAGGATAAATATTCTCGTCTTTAACTACTTCATAAATAAATGGAATGCTGATTTTTAATGACATTATTGATGAGAAAATATAAGATATTGACTTATGGGAAATTTAAAAAAGCGCACGGCACACCCGCTCCCCGCCAGAATGCGGCGGGCTGATGCACGACTTTGGCCGAACGAGTAGCCTGATTGTGCATGGGTAGAGGTGCTTGTTTGCGATAGGAAGCGCCATCATGTGGGTCGGGGAGGTTTGTTCGCTGTCAGGGCGCTAATCAAAACAGGCCATGCGATAACTATTCCTTCGCAGATGATACTACAAGATCAGAAGAGAATGTTTATAGATGAGTAAGGTAAAAGCAAAACAAGGTTTTACAAATTATAAGATCAGGTTGGTGGTCCAGGCACTAATATTTGCAGCATTTATCTGTCTGTTGATATTTGCTGATCCTGTTGCTGAAAAGGATGGGATGGTAGATGTTTTTCTTCGCATGAGTCCGCTCTCTGCAATCGGTGCAATGGTGGCGGCAAAGGAGTTTATTTTAAGGTATTGGCCGGCTTTTATCATCTTGGCGGCTTCTCTGTTTCTCGGTCGTTTCTTCTGCGGCTGGGTATGTCCTCTCGGAACTACTCTTGATGTTACCGATGGTTTACTTAAAAAACAGAGAAAGAGAGTATCGCATAAGATTTATGATGGCAAAAGGCTGAAGTATTATATATTGGCCTTTCTCCTATTAAGCCTGTTTATAGGCCATCAGATGGTTGGCTGGTTTGATCCGATTAGTATTGCGACAAACGCGTACACTGTTGTTATCCATCCTTACTTCGTTTCGCTCATCAATTCACTTTTTAATTTTCTCCATAAAATTTATTTTATCAGTTTTGTAAGTGACCCTGTCCATGCTTTGTTAAAGGAGGCGTTATTCGCGTTGCACGCGCCGTTTTTCAGAGGTCATCTTGTTTTTCTCATAGTTTTATCTGTAATAATACTGTTGGGGCTGTTTTACAAGAGGTATTGGTGCAGGAACCTGTGTCCATTAGGGGCGCTGTTTGCTCTCTTGTCAGGTTGGTCGATCTTTAATCGTGTGGTGGGAGAAAGTGTTTGCGATAGTTGTGACAGGTGTAATGTTGATTGCAAGATGGGGGCTATAGATGAGACAGGAATGAAAACCCAGGCGGGCGAGTGTGTTCTATGCATGAAATGTCAGGAAATATGTCATACCAGTGCTGTCAGGTTTACGGGAAAACAACCGCCGGCGCAGGACATTCCGGTTAATTTGACAAAGAGGGGCTTTGTGGCTGCATGTGTTTCAAGTGCAGTTATTACACCTCTATTATCAATGAACTTTAGAAAGAAGAAGAACCAGGGTAATCTTGGGATTATACGCCCTCCAGGATCGGTTCCTGAAGATGAATTTCAGGCCAAGTGTGTAAGGTGTGGCGAGTGTATGAGGGTATGCAAGACAAATGGTCTGCACCCGACAATTTTGGAGGCAGGATTGAGTGGAGTGTGGACCCCGCAGCTGATGCCTCGGATCGGATATTGCGCGCATGATTGTGTGCTTTGTACAAAGGTGTGTCCTTCGGGGGCAATTACCAGGCTTTCTAAAGAGAAGAAGCAGCGTCTGGCAATAGGAAAAGCGAGAATAGACAGGAACAGGTGTATTCCGTGGGTAGGTTATGCGCGATTGCCGGATTTAGATAAGAGTTGGGAGGATGTCAGTTGCGGCGTGTGTGAAGAGGTCTGTCCTGTCCCAACAAAGGCGATCCATTTTAATACATATGTCCATGGTAATGGCAAAGAGATAAGAAGAGTGTATGTGAGAGAAGAATCCTGTATCGGATGCGGTTTTTGTGAGAAAGTCTGTCCTGTAAATGGACGTTCCGCAATAGTCGTTGAAGGGATACAGCCCCAGGTAATGACAAGGGAGATTGAAATAATTGAGAAGGAGATCTTTCCTGCTACTATTGACCAATGGAAAATGGAAGAGAGGTCAAAAGTATATGCCGGTAAAGACAAACTTTTTGAATACATTAATGGCGGTGCCGAAGTTTATTTGTCTTACTCATTTATTCAAGTATCAACAGCCATATATGTAAATAAGGATAGTGGCAGTTCTGTAAAAATTGATATCTGGGAGTTTGGTAGTTCCGATGATGCCTATGGTGTATTTGCAAAAGACAGAGCGGGGAAAGGCGTAAACATTGGTAACGAAGCCTCGTTATACGATAATTACCTGTGGGTCTGGAAAGAGAGATATTTCATAACTGTTGAGCCTTATAACGGTAGTGTCAGCCCTGATGATGTCACCTTTGTCGGGACTTCCGTTGCAGGTAATTTCCCTGCCGGTAAAGTTAGTTTGCCGTATATATTCAGGTATCTGCCTGAGTATGGATATGTCCAGGGGAGTTCAAGGTACTTTCATAAAAAGATAATCCTTGATAATTTATATATTTTTGGCCGGTTTATTGAAAAAAATGTATTTAACCTGAGCGTGCAGACAGATGCAGTAGTTGCAGGCTTTAAGCCTGACAAAGATCGTTCACCTTTCAAAATGTTGTTCGTTAAGTATTCCGATAATCAAGTTGCGATTGAATCATTAAATAATTTCGTTGCATTGAGAGAATCATGGGGAGAACAATATCTGAAAACAGGACAGGTACATACATTTGAGGATTTGAAAGGTAAATTCAGCAGTGTGACATGTGTCAATAGTCTTGTCATTGCCACGTTCTTTGTAGAAACAAGAGAGGAATCGGAATTATATATTGATAAGGTTGTATCGAAGGTTAAAGGCCCTCAGTACTAAAATTTTTGTTGGAAATCTAAGTACTGTTGTGATATATTATGCGATACTATATATTTAAAGGAGATTAATATGGGCATAGCAAAAGAGTTGAAGACAGAATTAATTGAGGGTAATAAAGTTCACGATACCGACACGGGTTCTCCGGAAGTACAGGTTGCTTTATTGACGGAACGGATAAAACATCTGAGTGATCATCTGAAAGAGCACAAAAAGGACCATACGTCCAGGCGTGGGTTACTTATGATGGTTGGTAAAAGAGCAAGGTTGTTGAAATATCTTAATAGAAAAAATGAAGAAGGTTATAAGAGCCTGATAAAGAAGTTGGGCATACGTCGTTAAATAGGTTGGTGAAAGGATTTTATAGTGAAAAATATAGTTGAAGAGACGATTGGCGGAGAGATTATGAGCATCGAGTCCGGCGAAGTTGCAACGCAGGCGGATGGCTCTGTTATCGTTCGTTATGGAGATACGGTCGTTCTGACTACGGCGGTATGTGGTGATCAGAAGGGAGGTGATTTCCTCCCTATGACAGTTGATTATAGAGAGAAAACTTACTCCGTAGGAAAATTTCCAGGTGGTTTTTTTAAGCGTGAAAGTAGACCTTCAAACAAGGAAATTTTAACAATGAGGATGACAGACAGGCCAATGCGTCCCCTTTTTCCAAAAGGTTATACAAATGAGGTACAAGTAATGTCTGCAGTCTTATCTGCTGATAAAGAGACCGATCCTGATGTTATTTCTATGGTTGGGGCATCTGCTGCGGTATCTATATCAGGTATGCCATTTAACGGCCCTACCGGTTCAGTGAGGGTTGGTTTAATAAATGATGAATTTGTAATTAATCCTAAAAACTCGGAACTTGAATCCAGTAGTATCAACCTGGTTGTATCCGGAACGGAAGACGCGGTAATGATGGTGGAATCTTCCGGGAAGGAGGTTTCTGAGGATAAGTTTGTTGATGCGATAATGTTTGGTTTTGAAGAGATAAAAAAGATTGTGCGTATGCAGAAAGAGTTGGTTGCAAAATGCGGGAAGGAGAGACAGGAACATGAGGAGCCAACGCTGGATACCGCGCTTTATGATGACATAAAGGCAAAGGCGTATGAAGAGATCAAGGTGAAATCTTTAGTCAAAGGTAAGCATGCCCGTAAAAAAGCTATAAAAGAAGCGCGTACCAAATTTATTGAAGAGTATTGCACCGAAGAAGACGAAGAAGGTAAAGAGGATAGGGTAAAGGAAGTTTATGGAGCTCTTGTAGAAGCGGCAGTGCAGGAACAAATTATTAATGAGAAGACAAGAATTGACGGTAGAGGTCTCACTGATATAAGGCCCATTACAAGTAAGGTTAGTTTTCTGCCGAGGACCCATGGCTCTGCCCTGTTTACCAGGGGAGAAACTCAGGCGCTTGTTGTGGCAACGCTGGGAACATCAATGGATGAACAGCGTGTAGATGGTCTGGTAGATGGTTATACGAAAAAGTTTATGTTGGATTATAATTTCCCACCATTTTGTGTCGGTGAAGCGAAACCGATCCGTGGACCGGGTAGACGCGAAATTGGGCATGGTACTTTGGCTGAAAAGGCCCTTGAGCCAATGGTGCCAGCTTTCGAAGATTTCCCTTACACAATACGGATAGTATCTGATATTCTCGAATCAAATGGGTCTTCTTCAATGGCGAGTATTTGTGGTGGTACACTTTGCATGATGGATGCGGGGATTCCGATGAAACGACCGGTTGCGGGTATAGCAATGGGGTTGATAAAAGAGGGTGATGAGATCCGAATACTATCTGACATTTTAGGTGATGAGGACCATTTGGGGGCTATGGACTTTAAAGTTGCCGGAACAGAGGTTGGTATTACTGCCCTTCAGATGGACTTAAAGATAAAAGGTATAAGTGAGCAAATTATGAGAGATGCGCTTGCTCAGGCGAAAGAGGGCAGGATGCATATCTTAAAGGAGATGCAAACTGCTATCGAGGGGCCTCGCAGCGAGATTTCAGTTCATGCTCCAAAGCTGGTTAAAATTAACATAAATCCGGACAAGATAGGATTGGTTATCGGCCCTGGCGGAAAAAATATTAAGAAGATTCAGGAGGAATCATCGTCACGAGTGGAAATAGAAGATGATGGTACTATCGTAATTTCTGCGGCGACTCTTGAATCAGTAGAGCTTGCCAAGACATATATTAAGGGACTTACTGATGATGCTGAGGTAGGGAAGATATACAATGGAAAGATTGTTTCCGTTAAAGAGTATGGTGTCTTTGTTGAAATAATGCCGGGAAAAGAAGGCCTGGTGCACATTTCCGAACTTTCTAATGATTATATTGAGAAAGTGGAAGATGTGGTAAAAATGGGTGATGAAGTTAAAGTAAAGCTGATAGGTATAGATGATCAAAAAAGGCTGAAGTTAAGTAGAAAAGCCGCTCTTAAGGACGAAGGTACTGTTCCGACTAGTACATAAATAGTTGAATAATATTACGACTTTTTTTCTATATTAAATCATTGAATCTTGTAATAGGAAGAAACGTGAGTAAGAATATAAAATAGGTTTTTCTTAGTAAGTCATTATTTTATATTTTTGTAAGTGTACTATGTAAAATAAGGAGTTGAAATGATTAAGAAGGGTACTGTAAAGTGGTTTGATGTGAAAAAAGGCTTTGGCTTTATTCAACAGGAAGATGGAAGCGACATATTTGTTCACTACTCGAATATCTCTGGGAATGACTTCAAAGTATTAGAAGATGGAGAAAGTGTAGAATTTGAAGTTATAGACGGCCATAAAGGGTTACAAGCTCAAAATGTAACAAAAGCGGAAGAAGCAAAGACATAAATCTCTGTTTTTTATTAATATAAGCCAGGAAAGTAAATAAATATATATTCTTTCCTGGCTTATTTTTTTGGGTCTTCCTTTTTTTTACAAATTTTTAAGGCAAGCCTCTCTTCCCCGGACAAAATACGCGGGGAACTTGTGTCCGGGGAAGAGAGGTGGGTCATGTTTATGTAATGAGAGGCTTGGAAAGTATGTCAGAGAATAATTTCAATTCAGGTGAATTAAATTATCTTAATACGTTAGCTGCCGGTTTAGTTCATGAAATCAAGAATCCATTGAATGCGATAAGCATAAATTTACAATTGTTGAATGAAGATTTACAAGATCAAGACTCGGAGAGAGACAGAAAAATGTCAAACAGGGTTCAATTGTTACAGAAGGAAGTTGGCAGGTTGGATCATATTCTCAGTGATTTCCTGAGATTTGCCAAGACACCGGTACTTCATTTCGAGAAATGTGATATTAATGGCGTTATAGAAAGTGTGCTGGACTTTATTGGTCCTGAAGCCATGCAGAATTCCATCAGGATCCTTAAAAGCTTTGATACAACGCTACCTAAATGTAACCTGGATAGTAGCGTAATAAAGCAAGCCTTGCTAAATGTAATACTTAATGCGCAACAAGCGATGCCGAACGGGGGAGAGCTGATGGTAAGGACTTATCAAAACGGTGAGAATGTTTTTATAGATATTACAGATACTGGTGTTGGGGTTCAAGAAAACAAGATTGATAAAATATTTCAAGTATACTATTCAACAAAAAAAAATGGGACAGGTCTTGGGTTGCCGACTGCCAGGAGAATTATTGAAGAAAACAGAGGTACGATAAACATACGCAGTGAAGATGGTAAAGGGAGTAGTTTCTTAATAAAATTACCTGTTAATTATAAACCGGAAGCAAAATAAAATGGACGCAAGTATTTTAATCATCGATGATCAAAAAGACCAGGCTGAAGCGATAGCAGAGAGTTTGGGAAATGCAGGCTATACATGTTCAACCACTACGAGTGGCAATAATGTCGTAGATATGATCAGAAGAGATGGGATAGACGTGGTGATTACGGATTTGGTTATGCATGAGTTTGATGGGATGAGGATTTTGAAGGAAACCAAAGAGAACTCACCTGAAACAGAAGTTATTATAATAACCGGCCATGGTAGTGTTGAGAATGCGGTTACTGCCATGCAGAAAGGGGCAGCTACATATCTGTTAAAACCTATAAATATAAACCATTTAAGGGCTGTTGTGGGCAAGGTTGTTGAGAAGCAGAATATAGTAAGAAGTAATATAGAATTGCATAAACAGCTTGAAGAAAAATTTGGCTTTGCCGGTATTATAGGTAATAGCCAGCAGATGCATAGGATCTTCAGTATATTGAAACAGATTGCATCTACTACTGCGACCGTTTTGGTTGTGGGTGAAAGTGGCACGGGTAAAGAGTTAATAGCCAGGGCAATCCACTATAATGGACCACGAAAAAACAATCCTTTTGTTGAACTGAATTCTGCCGCTATTTCAGAGTCACTTCTTGAAAGCGAGTTGTTTGGGCATGAAAAAGGAGCATTTACAGGGGCTTTGCAACTGAGGAAAGGGAAGTTTGAATATGCGAATAATGGTTCTCTTTTTCTGGATGAGGTTGGTGACATGCCCCTGACAACACAGGCAAAACTGTTAAGATTGATAGAAGACGGAAGGATTGTACGTATTGGCAGTAATGAATCAATAAAGATAGATGTAAGGATTATAGCGGCTACTAATAAGGATTTGGGAGAGTTGGTTAAAGAGGGTAAATTCAGAGAAGATTTATATTTCAGGTTTAATGTTATATGTCTCAGGCTACCACCATTAAGGGAGAGGCAGGAGGATATTTTCCTGTTGATGGATTCTTTTATTAAGGAGTTCTCTAAGAAAAATGGTAAGAACATTAAAGATATAAGTCCTGAAGCCAGGAAAATTTTATTTAGGTATGACTGGCCGGGAAATGTAAGGGAACTTCGAAATTGTATTGAGAGTATGATTGTCTTTAATCAAAACGGAGTACTTGATATTGATGATATACCCGAGCATATTTATAAGAGTAATAGGACGGCTTTAACAGGGCCAGTTTTTCCTGTTGGGGTGACTCTTGATGAAATGGAAAAAGAACTGATAAAAAACACGCTGGCATATGTGGGAGGAAACAGAGGAGAGACAGCAAAGATACTGGGTATTGGAGAGAGAACGCTCTATAGGAAGCTTGAGAAGTATGGTCTGAAGTAGGTGGCAGGAGAGAGATGGCCTGAATATTGTCAGGCGGGTGTTTGTATCGCCCTGATGACAAACCTCTTTTTCGAGAGGATCTCAGAGTTTGGAGTCCTCTCGAAAAAGAGGTTTGTAGTGATTGTTAAATGTCGGGCTTAATACATATGGATGAACTTGACATTCTAAAATCTTTATGTTAGTTTTGGCTGAAGTTTAACCATTCTATTTTGTGTAAAATACTGGTAAATGTCTATGAAATATCAAGTAACTGTGAGATATGGTATTTTAAGAAATGTAGAAAAAGCTTTAACTCAAGATGCCGATTTGAGAAAGGGTGATAAGATTGTTGTTCGGTCTACCCGTGGTGTAGAATTAGGTGTCGCAATTTCACGTCCGCTGGAGTTGAATGCCGAAAGTGACATTTCCGGAATGGGTGAGGTGTTGCACAAGGTAACTGAAGAGGAAGAGAAAAAACAGGAGGAAATTGAAAAAGAAACAATCCCTTCAGAATATAGCTTTTGCCAGGAGAAAATAAAAGAACATGAGTTGCCAATGAAACTTGCCAGTGTTGAGCATCTGTTTGGAAGCAAAAAAATAATTTTTTATTTTCTGGCTAAAGGAAGGGTTGATTTCAGAGAATTGGTTAAGGATTTGGCCAAAAAATATAAAGCGAGAATTGAGATGAAACAAATCGGTGTTCGAGATGAAGCTAAGTTATTAGCCGAATATGAACATTGTGGTAGAGAGCTTTGTTGCAGGACTTTTTTGAAGAACCTGGAACCGGTTACCATGAAGATGGCTAAGAATCAGAAAGCGACTCTTGATCCATCAAAAATTTCCGGTAGATGTGGCAGGTTAATGTGTTGCTTGAGATATGAGGATGCTGCATATGAAGAAATGAAACACAAACTTCCAAGAAAAGGGACGTTAATCGCTACTACCAAGGGTGTTGGAGAAGTTGTGGATTATGATATCCTGCAACAAAAAATAACCATGGAATCAAAAGATAAAAAGTTGATTGTTGTAAAGAAAAATGAAATTTTAGAGCAAGTAAGAGGGGCTAGATCCGGTACAAAAAAAGGGTGCGGATCTGAAACCGGCTCCGGTTGCGGGAACCACAGTGGATAAAGAGATATTTTATTTAACTACGCCGATTTATTATGTGAATGATATTCCTCATATAGGTCATTCATACACGACAATAGCTGCTGATACTTTAGCAAGATATAAAAGGATGCGAGGTTATGATGTCTTCTTTTTAACAGGAACGGATGAACACGGACAGAAGATAGAAAAGGCCGCCAAAGTGAATAATGAAGATCCTGTTGAGTTAGCGGATAGAGTGGTGGATAGGTACAAAAATTTATGGCAAACACTTGATATAACCAATGATGACTTTATCAGGACCACGGAAAACCGTCATGTAGAACAGGTACAAAATGCATTTAAGAAAATGTATGAAAATGGAGATATCTATCTAGGAGAGTATGAAGGGTGGTATTGTATCCCATGTGAGAGTTTCTGGACATCAGCACAGTTGTCCCTGAATAACTGCCCGGAGTGTGGACGCTCTGTTGAAAAAATAAGAGAAAAAAATTATTTCTTCAGATTATCAAAATACCAGAATTTACTTATAGAATATTTTGAAAAACACCCGGATTTTGTTAAACCGGAGTCGAGACGGAATGAATTATTCAGAAGATTAGAGGGTGGTATAGATGATATCAGTGTGAGCAGGGCCGCAGTTGAATGGGGAGTGAATGTTCCAATGGACAATACGCATACCATTTATGTGTGGGTTGATGCCCTTTTTAATTATATAACGGCTTTAGGATTTGATGTCTCTGGAACAAGAAAGAAATATTGGCCTGCCAGAGTGCACATAATCGGTAAAGAGATATTATGGTTTCATGGAGTTATATGGCCTGCAATGTTGATGTCGTTGGGTATAGAAGTACCTCACCAAGTTTTTGCTCATGGTTGGTGGACACTTGAAGGAAAAAAAATATCAAAATCATTAGGTAACGCGATTGACCCTGTTGAGATTACGAAAACATACGGTGTAGATCCATATAGATATTTCTTGCTGAGAGAAGTCCCATTTGGACTGGATGGTAATTTTTCGTACGAAGCTATGGTTAACAGGATAAATTGTGATTTGGGGAATGATCTCGGGAATCTTCTCCATAGAACATTGACGATGATTGAAAAGTATTGTGATGGTATTGTGCCGGAACATGAGGGCCCATTATCAACCGAAGGGAAAGGATTGGCCGAGAGGTCTAAGGTGCTATGTGATGAAGTTGATCATGCAATGAACAACTTACAATTTAGTAAGGCGTTAGAGTCAATATGGGAATACATCGGGCTGGTTAATAAATATGTGGAGATTTCAAAGCCATGGGTCTTGGCAAAAGAATTAAGCACGAAAAACAGGCTTAATGAAGTCCTATACAACCTTGCCGAATCGATAAGAGTAGTTTCGCTGTTTGTTTTGCCATTTATGCCAAACGTAGCTGCTGAGATGAGCAAGCAGTTGGGGTTGTCTTCAGATGACAAATCATCTGGGAATAATTTTACGTGGGGAGGGATGCGTCCCGGGACCAGAGTGTGTAAAGGCTCTCCGGTATTTCCCAGGTTTGAATATTCTGTAGAGAATTAGAGCTCGGCTAATGCCGTCCATCCGGTTAAGAATAAAAATTGTTTATCTTCGGATCCAGGAATGAAATATGAGTAAAAAGAATGTACATGACACGTGGAAAAAACTTCAAGGATTAGTTAATAAAGATTGTCGCTATTCAATGCAATCATATCAATTCATTTTTGAAGCACTTGATTATACCGTTTCTCAGCTTGGTAAAAAATACAATAGTTCAATAGAGCAAGAACGTCATGTCACCGGGCAGGAACTTTCGGAGGGGATTAAACAATTTGCAATGGAAAAATTTGGCTATATGACAAGGATTGTTTTTGAACAGTGGGGTATAACTAAAAGTGGTGATTTTGGAGAAATAGTTTTTAATTTGGTTGAAAGTGGATTAATGGGTAAAACAGAAACGGACTCTTTAGATGATTTTAAGGAACTTTACGATTTTTATATAGAATTTGATGAAAAATTTAAAATTGAAGGAGATTTTGACTTTTCATACTCTTGGGATTTTTTAAAGTATAGTGGATAAGGAATTACTCTTCTAAGTCTAAGTTGCGTCTTTGACACAACGGTAACCAACGTTGTTGTCCTTGCCAATCGGGACGCTGCAGCTTCTATAGGAACAGCTTAAAATATTCATGTGATTTATCCACGAGCCTCCACGCACCACACGGTATTTTCCTTCAGTGTACCATTCCTGGCACCATTCCCAGATGTTTCCTGCCATATCATAACAACCAAAAGGGCTGACTCCTGAAGGATGAGTTCCAACGTTTGTAGGGGCACCTTTCGAAATATCTAAATCAAAAACAGCGAGGCTTAGATCCGGTTTCACATTTCCCCATGGATATTCCCTTCCATCTGTTCCTCTGGAAGCTTTTTCCCACTCCTTTTCTTGCGGCAGTCTTTTCCCAGACCAATTCGCATAAGCAACAGCATCATTCCAATTCACTCCAACCACAGGTTGATCCGGGTTGTTAAATTTTTTTTCATTCCAGAACGCCGGTTCAACATAATTTGTTTCTGACATAAACTTCTTGTATTGGTTATTTGTTATTGGATACTTATCAATGTAAAAAGCATCAACATTTACAGAATTTTTCTCAATTCCCATCAAAAATATTCCAGCGGGTATATAAACCATCACTGAACCGTCTTTTTCATTAACGATTTCCTTTTTCTGAGTTATATTACTCTTTTCTTCCATAATTGTAGCTGTTCTTATTAATTAATAAATTGAATTTCTATTTTTTATTACCTGTTCACTTTTTTCAAGAATGATTTTGCATTCATAATGTTGTGTTTCATTGTACTAATATAATGGCAAGACAAAGCATGATAAATATACAGTGTCTTGAATATTATTCAGCAAATTTACAAATTTTAATATCGACGTTGTGGTTTGTAAATTACGATAGATGTGTTATTTAAGTCTGATAAGGACGTGCTTAATCTACATTTATTAAAGTAGTTTGTCAAGGACAAAGAGTGCAAAATGAAAGTTGAATTATGTGCTGGAATACTTCCAGGATAAAAATAAACGACTATGTCTTCATTGTTTATGTTTTAAACACACGTAAAGTGTCCTGTATTAAGTGAATTCTAAAATTATATTATTATTAACCCGGCAATTATACAGACTAATTAATTGACTGAACAGCTATCCGGAGTGATTTTCTTACGCCATTTCTGATAATGACAATATCTACTTCGTCACCAACGTCATGCCTGTCCATAATTCTGACAAGGTCGGAACTTTTGCTCACCTTGGAACCGTCAACTTCAATTATTATATCTCCCATCTCTATTTGTCCGTTCGGCAGGCGTTTCACTTCCCGCAGCCCGGCTTCTTCCGCCGTGCTTCCTTTAAACACTTCAAGTATTCCCACACCTTCAATTCCTAATCTTGACATAATGTGTTCCGGTATAATCGAGATGCCAAATCCCGGACGTCCTACCTTTCCATAATTGATCAGTTTCGTGACAACCCGGTTTACCGTATCTACAGGTACCGCAAAACCAACACCGGAATAAGTCCCGCTGGGACTTATGATAGCGGTGTTTACACCAATCAACCTGCCGAAGGAATCAAGGAGAGGACCGCCGGAATTTCCCGGATTAATGGCTGCGTCCGTCTGGACAACATCGTAAATATACCTTTTGGTCATAGACTGAATTGTCCTGTCCAAGGCGCTGATAATACCGGTAGTCAAGGTGGAATCCAATCCAAAAGGGTTTCCGATGGCCAGTACCTTTTGTCCGACCCGTAAATCGCTGGAACTTCCTATCATCAAAGGCGAAATATTAAGGTTTGCAGGATTAATCTGTAATACTGCCAGATCATGGTCGGGATCAGCGCCAACGATTGTAGCATCGTAAGTTTTTCCGTCCATCAGCTTGACTTCAATTTCATCTGCCTCATAAATAACATGAAAATTTGTAACTATATGGCCCTTACTGTCCCACAGAAAACCAGAACCGGTTCCCTGGGGTATCTCCATAACGTTAAAAGAGAAAAAATCCCTCTGAAACCTCTTGTTGGTTATATAAGTGACAGATGGTGAAGATTGTGCAAAGACCTCCATGTTTACTCTTTCATCAGCGCCTAACTCACCCACCGGTTGTGTTACCGGGCGTATTGCAACTTTTGGCTGGAAAAAGCTTGTAGGCTTGATACCAAAAAAATCGGCAACTATCCAAACGATTACGATAATAATCAGGACTCTGGCCAGCTTTACCATTTTTGGATTTGTAAAAGTGTCGTTTTGCATTAATTTAGTGGAATTTCAGTGTCGATAACACTTCGACTCCATTCAGTGTGACATCGTTCATAACTCTATCATCTGGTGTCATCCTGAGCGGAGTCGAAGGACAGCCTCTTTCGTGAAAGCTGACTAACTTGTAATAATATAGTTACAGGGCCAAGATATTACAATGATTTTTTTTTATGAAAGTAATACTGTTTACTCGATAAAGTCATAAACAGCAACCTTGCGAACGAGTGGTTTGAGTGTTTTTTCGACTGTTTTTTGTGTATCGGATGATTAAGGTATTCAAACAGTTTCTGCTTGTTTTCAAAAGAGAGATAGATTGCAACGTCAAAACAAGGTATCATAATGCATATGGATACAATGCATTGGTGTACGGCGTATAAAGGGCACGTGGCAATATGCTCCTACGCAGAACATACTTCTTTCCTCACGGTAATGCTTTCGATATATTCCTCTTTTGGTTCATAACCGGTTCCGGGTGCCCGTGGTATCTTGATAAATCCATCTTTGTTGACGGTGACGGGTGGTTCGATGATGTCCTCTCTATAGTATCTCTCGCTTGCCGATACATCACCGGGCAGAATGAAACCGGGGAGTGTTGACATCGCTATATTATGGGAACGTCCAATGCCAGCCTCTAACATCCCTCCGCACCAGACCGGAATATTGTGTTTATAGCAGTAGTCGTGTATCTTAATGGCCTCACTGAAGCCGCCCACACGCCCCAGCTTTATGTTGATAATCCTGCCACTTTTTAATTCAATTGCCTTGCGAGTTTTATCGAGTGAGGTAATCGGTTCATCCAGGCAAATGTCAGTATTAATCTGTCTTTGTAAATATGAATGATCAATAATATCATCATGGCTTAACGGCTGCTCTATCATGAGAAGATTAAATTCGTCAAGGCGTTTCAAAAGATTCAGGTCAGCGAGTGAATATGCGGCATTAGCGTCTGCAGTGAGTGTGATATCGGGAAAAGTTGTACGGACAAGTTTAAGGATATCATAATCCCATCCCGGTTTTATCTTAATCTTTATTCTCTGGTAACCGGCTTCGATTTCAGCCCTGATTTTATCTAAGAGTTGCTGAGGGGTGTCATGTATTCCTATAGATACTCCACAGGGGATATCTTTGCGTGTTCCACCCAGCAATTCATACAGGGCTATTTTGTTGGCTCTTGCAGTCATGTCCCAACAGGCATTTTCTACTGCAGCGCGTGCCATCTGATGCCCTCGGATTTGTTTGAAATAATGTCCAACTTCTGATGGTGTTTTCCACTCTTTTCCAATTGCGATTGGCGCTAAGATATCTTTGATAATAATCCAGGCAGTATTTACAGTCTCATGAGAGAAAAAAGGTTTTTCTCCGGTTGTACATTCACCATAACCAACGGCACCATTACAATATACTTTTGTCAAGAGTATACGGCGTTTTTCAGTCCTTCCAAAGCTGGTTTCAAAATAGTGAACAAGGGGTAGATTTATTTCCCGTATTTCAAGCTGTTCAATTCTAATATTTTGCTCCTTAAAAAAAATTAATGAATAGGCCGTGCTTATTAAGTAATACGGGCGGAGAAGAAAGCTCAAAAACCAGTCTGACTCTTCCACGGTGGAGGGGAGAGACAGGATAGAAATATCCAATGAGGAACCAAGTATATCAATCCCGGTTGAAATAATGAAGGATTTTGTGTTCGGAACGAAATTATTATAGCTTGAATAACCTGTAAATTTCTATGCGCTATAATCTTTGTGATTTTAATGTGTTTCTTTGTTTTCGGTATTCGCAGGCTTACAACTTGGCTTTACCTGCCTGATGTAAGAACGAAACAAATTTTTTTCTGGAAATATTTTCTTCAAATAGTAAAGTGTGTTCTTGCCTGATATTCATTAAAATAATTTATTCTGATGTTGATAAAAAATATTTTGGCTGTCTTATTTATCCTGGTAATCGGTTTACAAGCAGGCTGTTGTTACCATAGTTCAAATCTTCCTATGTTACTCAAAACCTGGTTTTGTAAAGAATGCAACGTGAAAAGTCTGGATGATAATCCTGAGCAGGCAAAGCTCCATGTGATGGTTATGTATAGTGGAACGTCTTGTGAGCACAATGCTTTGCAAGTGTATAGCCGGACAAATGGTCCTGTTTTCTGGGATCCGGCAGGTAGTTTTGCTTCCCACCGCCGTTATACTGGTCGGATGGGAAGGCGTGTTACGGTGCTCCGGTAAAAGATGGTCCTGTGCGTGAAAATGATGTATTTGTAGAGAAAGTTCTCGGAATCAACCAATATTTGGATTGGCGGAAACGTATTAACACGCAAGCTGTTGAAATTTTTGAATTTAACGTTTCTGATGAGCAGGCCGAAGAAATCTGGACTATTCTTCGATATGGTACTAAACGTCCACATCCTAAAGGCCGTTTCAGCACGAATTCAATGGGAGGACTGTGTGGTTTCTCGGTTGCGAAAAATTCTTCACCGATTTGTTGATGATATTGTCACAGTGGATACGGTTTGGGACCCTCACAACCTGGCAAAAAAACTTTATCAAGAAAATCCGGATAGTGTAGTTGTTTATAAAGATGGGCATTTGTATCATTATTTCCCTTCAGTAAATTATATTAGAGAACACTGAAAGAGTAAAAAATATTAGATTTTTCATATAATTTGAAGATATGGTTGTAGATTAATTGACATTGAGACTGGAAATCTTAAAAGGAAATTGTTATGTTCATAAGTATTAATTTTTTATAAATGATAGTGGAGAAACCCACCATTCGTTTCTACGGTATACCAGACAGTAAAGACTCTAGGTTGGTAAATGCATTACATTAGGACTAATAGGTGTAATTATATGAAAATACTGAATTCCTTTATTCTATTTTTTGTGTCAGTTATTATCTGTGCAAATGTCCATGCTGGCACAAGTACTCCTAAGCGCTACCCAAAGTCATTTTCCGGAATTATTAATTACGAAATATCCGGTTCTACCATAACAGGAACTGAGGTTGTTTATTATGACGATTGGGGAAGACGTGAGGCAATATATACAAAAACAACTATGGATCTGGCTGGAGTAACAGTGGATCGATATACATTAACTATTCTCGAAGAAAATGGACAGTGGATAAATACTATTGATCTTAATGCGAGAACGGGAATGAGGATGAGGAACCCAAGGTATAAAGATTATGTTGGAAAATCCAGTAGAGAATTGGAAAAGATTACGAAAAATAATTTAATAGATGCTGGTGCTCATAAGGCTGAATTTGAATGGATTGCGGGTAAAACCTGTGTTGTCTGGGAAAAAAAATATACCAGTGTTAAAACCTGTACATGGAATGGAATAATCCTGAAAAAAATAACCGGGACCGGGTTTTCCAGGATAACCAAAGTTGCAACTGAAATAAAAGAACATGTTACTATTCCTGAGGAAAAATTTACCATTCCTCCAGACATTGAAATGAAAACGGTGAATATATCTACATTGCATGGCAACTGAATAGTGACACCTGTTTCATTTGTATTCAAGACATCTTTTTTTCACAAATATTTCGTTTATAAGAGTAAAGTTACTATTGTAACCTGTGTGGAAGAAAGCGTAATATATCGACTTTAATGATTTTCATCGATTAGATTCTTCGCTACATTCAGAATGACATAATAATCTTAACTTTGAAATTTCTCATATGATAATATATTAACTTATTAACAGTGTATTACCGATTTGGTTACGATACGGTCTTTGAGAACTTAACAGTAGGGAAATGTTTTCTTTAGACAGCACACACTATGTTTTTGTTGAATAAACTTATGGAAATTTATTTCAATGCCAAAAAAATTATAATGGTATTGCTTTTTCTAGCTGTCGGTATTAATACCGGCTGTTGTTTTCATCGTTCATATCCTCCAATGCTGCCTGTGAGTTGGAAAGCCAACGAATGTGACCCAAAAAGCCTGGAGGACAATCCTGAACAGGCAAAACTTCATGTAATGGTTATGTATCATACGACGTCTTGTAAGCATACTGCATTACGCTTATATTCTCCGTCAAAAGGTCCACTTTTCTGGGATCCGGCTGGAGCTTTTGCCACTCAAATCCGTTATTTAGGTCCGGCGGCACGTCATAATAGGGATTACGCAACTAAACGCTATATGGATGCGAAACGCAGGGATGATGTGATGAGCGAAAAAGTCCCAAGTCTTAATCAATATCTGGACTGGCGAAAAACTATTAACACACATGCTGTTGAAATTTTTGAGTTCAATATTACAGGTAGTGAGGCGGAAGAATTTTATGCTATTCTTCGCTTTGGCACCAAGCGTTCACATCCAAAAGGCCGGTTTAGTACAAAAGCAATTGGATTGACATGCGGGTTATCTGTTGCGAGATTTCTGCATCGCTTTGCTGAGGATGTTGTTGAGGTGGATACCGTCTTTTTCCCTCATAACCTGGCAAAGCAACTGTATAATAAAGATCCGGATAGAGTTATTATCTATAGGGATGGGCAGTTGTTTTATTATATACCTGCATATAACTTGTTGAGTAATCATCTCATCAATTGCTGCCGCAGGAGCTTACGGTATGGGTGATTAATCATAGACGGTGGACAGTTATTCAGGAATATATGGAATATAAAGAGTCTCACCCTTATAACTTTCTAGTTTGTAACGCTCTCCACCATTTCCTTTAATATAATAATCCGGCATTAATGGAATTTTTCCAACTTTTGTGGAAACAGCATACATCGGCTGTGCTAATCCGGTTGTATGGCCACGGATTCCGTCTCTAATTAATTCTGCTCCTTTCTCCACAGGTGCCCTGAAATGGTCAACACCGGGTGCAAGCTGACAGTGGAACATATAATATGGTCTTATTCGGACAGACAGAAGTTTCTGGTGAAGTTTCTGGAAGGTTTCGACATCGTCATTTATACCCTTAAGTACTACACCTTGATTCCCAACGTTAATGCCCGTGTGAAGCAGATCCCAGATCACTTTTCTTATTTTGTCAGTAATCTCTTTTGGATGGCAAATATGTACATTTATCCAGATTGGTATATCATGCTCCTGACCTAATATGTCGAGAAGACTTTCCGTTATTCGATGTGGGCAGGTAATTGGCATCTTTGTGTGGATACGTATCATTTCAAGATGTGGAATACTTCTAAGACTTTCGATTAAGTACCTTATGTTCTCATCTGACAACATAAATGGATCACCTCCGGTCAGTAACACATCCCGAATCTCTTCGTGTTTACGAATCCATTCTAATCCTTCATCAACATCGAATCGTAAGCGCAGGTCCTTGTCAATTACGGCTTCTCTTCTAAAACAGTACCTGCAATAGCTTGGGCATACATCGGTGATAGTAAACGCGACACGGTCTATATACTGCCGGGCCACACTGTCCGGTCTTTTTTCATCTTCTCCAAACCTGTCAGTTTTCTCTCTATTCTCTTTAATTACTAAATAATTTGGAATTCCATAAGTGTTTTCAGTTTCCTTCATTGAAGGGATAATCATTTTTCTTACAGGGCAACAAGGATCGTCTCTATCCATAAGAGAAGCATAGTATGGTGTTGTTCCCCATCTCATTTTTAATGTATTTATCGCATCCTCTTCGTCAGGAGTAATATTTATATATTGTCTCAGTTTTTCTATAGTATCAACCTGGTCTCTAATCTGTTCCTGCCATTGTCCGTCTTCCTGCCAGGGTTCTTTTCTAAATTTGTACATTTGCCTCTTTCAAAATTATTATACAGCTAATAGGTAAACGGTATTCTTTGCATTTCTCAATTTTCAAAATGTCACGGATTATACTGTAATTTCTTAAAAATGTCTTTAAAAAATCTGACTTTTCTTACTATATTTAGTGGAAAAAACGTGTATGTAAGATTTTTACAGCATGTTATGGTTTGCGCTTCAGTAGAGAGTTATAGGTCTGTATTGCGTTGTCAGACGTTCAAAAACATAGTAGACTCGTCGAGTGTTGCCCTCTTGTTCTACTTGTAAATAGTTAATGTAATACCTGGCATTAAAATAATTAATGAATGATTTCTGGACGACTTCTCGCCATTTGCGTGCAGTTTGTATGTTTAAGCCCTTAATTTTTTCAATATCATCCGGTATTTCCAGCAGTAGCTTATCAGCTGTCTGTGATAAATCCGGATCTTGAGGGATAAGCAGGCCCTGCTTATCATGTTCTGTTCTATTAATTTTAACACCATTTACACTTCTCTTCTTTACCGTGTCATGATCATGTCCGCCAATAATGGTATTAACTTTATCACTGACAAGCCACCATTCAGCAAGAAGGCGGTCTGTACCCAACCCGCTATGTAGTTTACTTGAAGAGCTCTCTCCATACAGATTAATATCGTAACTGCAGGCTATGGCTCCGAGCTTGTTAATATTCAGGTGGGCGTTCCTGGATTGCAGTGGATCAAAAGTCCATGTTATAAGATCTATATTGCGGCTCAGGGCATCTTCTCGTTGTGCTAACTTCAATTTGTAGCCTATGTTATGATTGCGATATTCTGGAAGGACCGCAAGCAGATGTGAATGTTGGGACGGTCTTTCATAATGGATTGCTGGAACACCAAATACAAAACCTACCATTTTACTCTCATCAAAAGCTCCCATTGCAAACCCGCCATGTTTGCATAATATCCTCATGAATCTTGGAGGTATTATATCACTTTTGTTGAATTTCCATACTGCTTCCTGCAGGCCTTCACAAGGGGTTAAATCTTCAAGCGTTTTTAATTGTTTATACGTAATAGACATTTGTCACTTCCGTTTACTCATTGTTAAAGCATATTATATGTGGACCTCATGGCAGGCGACTTGATGACCTTCCGAAATTATCCTCAGCTCAGGTATTTCTATCTTGCATCTTTCTACCATTATAGGGCAACGGGTATGAAAGCAACAGCCGGATGGAGGTGAAGAAGGAGATGGAATATCACCTTTCAGCAATTCCCTCTTCTTACGTTTGCCCGGCGTAATTTCTGGAATGGCAGAGAACAATGCCCTGGTATATGGATGTCTGGGATCTGAGAAAAGAGTGTCCCTGTCTGTCAACTCCATGATCTTGCCCAGATACATTACCGCGATCCGGTCCGCAATATGTTCAACTACTGAAAGGTTGTGTGCAATGAAGAGATAGCTTAGATTAAACGCCCTCTTTAAATCCGTAAGTAGATTCAATACCTGGGCCTGGACCGAAACGTCTAACGCCGATACTGCTTCATCACAAATAATAAAGTCTGGATTAAGAGAGAGTGCTCGTGCAATTCCTATTCGCTGCCGCTGCCCGCCGGAGAATTCATGGGGATGGCGTTTCATATAATCTGGAGATAACCCAACTTTTTTTAATAATTCCGCGCTCTTCTCACGTCTCTGGGCAGATGTTCCAATACGATGAATTATTAAGCCTTCTGAAATTAATTGTCCAACTGTCATGCGTGGGTTTAAAGAAGAAAAAGGGTCCTGAAAAACAATCTGCATTTTTTTTCGCAAATTAAAAAGAGATTTCCTGTCAGCAGTAAGAACATTCGTACCATTAAAATTGACACTGCCCTCAGTAGCTGGAATTAACCTTAAAATAGTCCTGCCTATTGTAGTTTTGCCGCAGCCTGATTCACCGACCAGTGCCAGCACCTCTCCCCTGCCAATATCAAAGCTCACTCCATCAACGGCCTTGACATGGCTGGTAGTTCTGGAAAACATTCCTTTCTTCGTAGTGAAGTATGTTTTTAGTCCTTTTACCTCCAGAAGATTCATTTTTCCTCCTCATATAAAAAGCAGGAAACATAATGATCAGTGCCGACTTCCGTTATTCCAGGGTCCTTCTTTCGGCAGATATCCATGACCTGAGTACAACGGTCAGCAAAATGACAGCCTTTTGGATAATTCTGAGGTTTCGGTACCTGGCCCGGAATCTCATTTAATCTGTCCACCCGGTTTCCCAGTTGTGGGACGGCCTCTATAAGGCCCTGTGTGTAAGGATGTTTAGGGTTCTGGAATACTTCAATAACTCTGGCTTTCTCGACTACCTTGGAGGCATACATTACCAGGACCTCGTCAGCTACCTCAGCTACCACCGCCAGATCGTGAGTAATCAACAAAATAGACATCCCTTCGGTTGATTGGAGGTGCTGTAAAAGATCAAGTATCTGCGCCTGAATTGTCACATCAAGAGCCGTGGTCGGTTCATCTGCTATCAGAACATCCGGGTTGCAGCTCAGGGCCATTGCTATCATGACTCGTTGCTTCATGCCTCCTGACATCTGGTGAGGATATTCATCAACTCGCTTTTCAGCATCAGGAATCCCAACTTTTGTAAGCATTTTGATGGCACGCTTCCTGGCCTCCTTTGGTTTAACCTGTTGGTGAATCACTATTGCTTCAATGATCTGATTGCCGATAGTATAAACAGGATTGAGTGAGGTCATTGGCTCCTGAAATATCATGGCTATTTCATTACCACGGATGTTACGCATCTCGTTTTCTGTCAGCTTGACGAGGTTTTTCCCTTTGTAAAGGATCTCTCCGCTTTCCACTTTTCCAGGAGGCATCGGGATCAGACGCATGACAGTATATGCTGTCACAGATTTACCACAACCGGATTCACCCACAACACAAAGCGTTTTGCCCTTTTTAAGAGTAAAATCAACTCCGTCAACAGCAGGCACTACCCCTTCATTCGTATGAAAGTGGGTTTTCAGGTTTTTGACTTCAAGGACAATTTCGTTCATTTCTGCCCTCTCATTTTTGGGTCGAGGGCATCTCTGAGGGTGTCTCCAAACAGGTTTACCGGCAATACCAATGCCATCATAAATATAAATGCTCCCAACAGGTTCCACCAGACTACAGGTTCGCGAGCCAGTTCCAGATTCGCCTGATTAATCATATTGCCCCAACTATAAGTACTTTGTCCCACTCCAATTTTCAAATAACTCAAAACAGCTTCTGCCAATACTAAATGGCTGAAACCCAGAACACTCGTTATCAGGACAAGATGAAAAATATTGGGTACAATATGCCTGAAGAGGATTCGTATGTTGCTTGACCCTAACGCAATAGCTCCCTGGACATAATCCAATTCTCTGGTCTTTAAAGTCTCTCCTCTGAGAAGTCGGCACAGGGAAGTCCACCCTGTTACTCCCATAATTACACAGAGGTTGAATATGCTTGCTCCCTGAATCAAAATATAAGCTGCTGCAATCAGCACAAATGGAATAGATCCGATTGTGGAATAAACAAACTGCACTGATACATCCGGCCATCTACCAAAATATCCGGCAATAACACCCAGGATTAAGGCGATCGGTATTGATATCATAGTCGTAAATCCGCCGATGATAAGAGCTGTCCTGATCCCTTTAAGACAGATATACAAGACGTCTCTTCCTACAACGTCCGTACCTAGAATATGTTTTCTGGGATAATTAAGTTTTTCCTGATACCAGACACTTTCCCCTTTTTCATTTTGTATGAGATCTTTGGTAAATTGATGGTCAGAGATTGGAGCGGAATAGGTCTTTTCATTATTAGTACGAATACCGGTACAGACACGATCTAATATTGAAAGTGCACTATTTTGATATATAACCTCACCTTTTGAATCGAGGGAAACATCCCCTGTATTGTCAAGAAGTGGATCTCGCCACTTAAAGCTATCCGCAATACCAACCAACACGAAGAAGCAGAGGATAAAAAAAGATACGGCTGCCAGCTTCCTTCTAAATATGTAACGCCATATTTCCCTCCTTCTTTCGTCATTGATCGAATTATAAATAAAATAGATAATTGCGAGGGAAACAATAGTAGCAATCACATTTTGCAGAGAGTAATTATATTGAATAGATTCTGACCATGTTTTAGCTGTTATCATGTTTCACCTAAACCTTATTCTTGGATCTACCAGTGTATAACTGATATCTGTCAAAATTAAACCTACTATGTAAAGTAGAGATCCCAGAAAAACCATCGACCTGACAATCGCAAAATCTTGTGCGTCAATAGCTTCTATGGTAAAATTTCCTAATCCCGGAATCCCGAAAAAAATCTCCAGAAGGAAAGAGCCCATAAATAAGAAAGGAATGCTCATTACAATATTTGTAAGGAGTGGGATCATAGCATTTTTCAGGCAATGCTTGAAAAGTATCACACTCTCAGACAACCCCTTTGATCTGGCAGTCCTGATATAGTCCTTATTTATCTCTTCCAGAAAGACCGTCCGGTAAAATCTGACACTCGCGCCAATACCGGAGATTACTCCGACAACTACTGGCAGGAAAACAAATTTCCAGGAGTAGACACCGGATTCATAACCTGATATTGGGAACAGTTTCAATAATTTTCCAAATATAAACTGTCCCCCGATAATATAAAACAGCATAGAGACTGACATCATGAAGACACAGAGGATTAAAGCCCATAAATCTACATATGTTCCCCGGTAAAAAGCGACAATCAACGCCGTGCTGATGCATACTATCAAACTCAAGAATAACATTGGGACTGTTATTGTCAGGGAAGGTACCATTCGGTGTCTGATCTCTTTTCCGATATCAAGATTATTTCTGTCAGATTTGCCAAAATCAAATTTTAAAAGCCTTACCGATTTCTGGACAAAAATTGTCTGTGTAATCTTAGATAGCCCCTTTTCTTCTGAATTAAAGACGCGGGGTAGATGATAACTGTGGTCCTTTTTCCACTTCTCAATCGCTTCGGGTGTTACATTTTTATCACCAAGAATTTTCTTTGCCATCATATCAGGTGGATTCAGTACAAAAAACAGGAAAAATGTCAGAAGGTTTACCAGAAAAATAACCGGTATAAAGTAAAGAACTCGCCTGAATGTAAATCTGAATAGATTCATGCTGTAGCCTTTCCGCGGCGGCGAATAGTGTTAATAGCCGGTACTGTTCCCAGACCCAATAAAATCAATGCTAAAATCACGGGCCAGAATCTGGGTTGGTTCCATGCTGCTCTTTTTTCTTCACGTAGGACATGGTCAATCCTTTTGAACTTCAAAGCACCTCTGTACATTGCGTTTGGTTTCGCATTTGAGTACCACTCATGGAACAACCCATAAGCAACAGGGTTAAGTCCTCCTGCCCAGGGGCTGTCCCTGTACAGAATCTCTTTCATCTGTCTGATAATCGCCAGACGCTCCGGATCACTAGGCATAGTCTCCATCTTTTTGAATAGTCTATTGAATTCAGGATTATCATAGTTTGAAGTATTTTCACCTTTGTATTTCTCTCGGGAGTTCGGGCCGTAGAGCAGAA
The DNA here is from genome assembly GCF_002443295.1 of Candidatus Scalindua japonica. Classification (NCBI taxonomy): domain Bacteria; kingdom Pseudomonadati; phylum Planctomycetota; class Candidatus Brocadiia; order Candidatus Brocadiales; family Candidatus Scalinduaceae; genus Candidatus Scalindua; species Candidatus Scalindua japonica. The sequence continues at coordinate 104,395 of NZ_BAOS01000029.1, forward strand.
AAAGAAAATTCTCAGGATCGGGATAATCCGCATTCCAACCCCACATGGTAAACTGGTAATTTCCCTGATCTATCTTTTCTCGATAACGATTATAATCAGAAGTCTCATTTTTCATAACAACACCGAGCTTTGTAAACTGTTTCTCAAACCATATTATACGTGGTCCAAGTGCCGGTGAATACCAGGAATTAACAAACGTGATCTCCAGAGGATGTCCGTCCCTGTCTTTTCCATTCGGATACCCTGCTTCTGCTAATAGCTTTCTGGCCTCTTCTATTTTTCTGCGCTTTGCGCTTTGAGATTTTTCATCCCAATAATATGCCACAGGGTTCATACCTGCCTTCTCCTTTTCATAACCGAATATCCCTGGTGGCAGTGGGCTATGTGAAGATGTACCACGCCCATTAGCAAATATTTGAATATATTCCTCCATGTCAATTGCAATGGAAAAAGCCTGTCTCAACTTTCTCTGCTTTTCGGTGTATCCTCCAACAACCGGATCGCTCATATTGAACGCTATATACATGGTCGATGGACTGACACTCGTTAGCAGGCTGATATTCCTCTGTTTTAAAAACTCTGAAGCTTCAACATTTCCATGGGTTGAAATCTGTATTGCCTCTCCAAAGCTGTCCTTGGAGATACCCGAAGTGTCGTAGTAACCTTGAAGGAATTTATTCCACAATGGTATCGACTCCTTCTCCTTCTTAAAAATAATTTTCTTCAGAAAAGGGAGCTTTTTACCCGCGTCCCTGAGCAGGCCTTTCTCCCTGTCTCCATCTTCTCCTCTTGATGGATATAATTCGTTATGGAAGTTTTCATTAGCCACAAAAACATATTCCAGATTAGGATTATATTCCTCAATTAGATAAGGCCCTGTTCCCAGAGGGTAACGGTCAATAGTGATCCCCTTGTCACGGAGAACTCCCTGTTCAAAGAAATCTATGGCCTCCTGAGGCATAGGTGCGAAAAAAGGCATCGCCAGCCAGTAAAGGATCTGAGGGTATGGTCTTTTCAAAACAATTTGATACGTATATTCATCTATTAATTCAACTCCTGGAAAAGGATGTTTATTCAAATCCAGATGGATTGGGTTTGCCTTTTCATCCTGTTCCCGGTTATAAGTCGCCCCATGTTTCTCGCGTCTGCGTTCTCTCTCGGCTGTAAGATCTTCAGCTAAAGCGTCTGTAAACTCTCTGAGGCCATCAATGTACTTTGCCATGATAGGGAGAATCGGGCATGGCAATCTCGGATCGCCCAGTCGTTTGATCTGGTTGATATAGTCAATTGCTTTGAGTTCCCGAGTTGCAACTTCAGGAAAATCCGTAATACTATCAACGCTCTCTAATGTCTCTTCAGGCCATTCTGTTTTCACAAAGCAGGGATGGTCCTGATATTCAATATCCTTTTTAATCTCTATTGTATAGACAACTTTTTTAACCTGCTTCATATCAGTATTGGCAGGTAGTTTCCTGCCATCAGTGTCAAAATACTCAGCAACCGGAATTCTCTTCGCCGTTAACGGTTCTAGTTCATAAGGTCGTTTCAGGAAGTGATATTGAAAAGGAGGCTCATAAACCAGTTCCAGAAACGCGTACTCGTCCGAAGAGTAAGAGATAGCCGGATCCAGATGCTTCGGTGGCTCAGAATAGACCGAATAAAAAATCGGCTGGGCTCTCTCCGATTTTGGATATGGATGATTAGGCGTACAGGAAACCTGCCCCAATAATACCAATAACAAACTTAACATCAAGGAATGTTTCAATGCGCTTTTTACAACTGAATAATCTATCATTTTGTTCATATTTCTTTATTTTTAGTAATACTCAATCCAAGTTTTATAGATATTTCATTAAGTTTTTTGTCAAGCGTCCAGATAGGAGTTTGTTCCAATACAGCCGAAGCAAGCAAATGGATGTCAATATATCCTAATCCTTTTCCCATCAATTTATTATTCTCAATAAAAAGCAGAACCTCTTCATGCTCCGCCTGGACCACCATGGGTAGGGTTTGAAGGAGTGAAAGTATCTCTGATCTGTTTCGGAGATGTCCACAAGCCAGCTCGCCAATAATGAATGGATGACAGATCACATCACCATTGTTCAATGAGTTCGTAAGCCCGGCATTACCTTCTCTGAGGTGAGATACCCACACTGACGTGTCAACAAGAAGCATTTTATACGTTTCCTGCTTTTCTTCTGGGTACCATTTTCAACTTCTTCTCAGTACCTCCCAATTTAGCAAGTCTCTTGCTACTCTCTATTGCAATCAGGGCTTCTAACCCCAATTTTACAAGGGCTGTCTTTTCCTTGACACCGGTCAATTTCGATGCTTTACTGATTAATTTATCTTCAATATTTAACGTTGTTCTCATAATTGAGTATCTTTCAATGTGTTTTTTTATGTGTATAAATATGCATCAATAACACATATATGTCAAGAATATTTTCACTGGTTTTTACTCAGTGTGACATCATCTTCTGAGTGTCTGCCCGTGCCAGATTGGACGGGGGGGGGGTAGTCGAAGGATGGTTTTGTCACAATAACTACCTGGCTTGGAAAAGGAGCCAAGAAAATGATTGCTAACGATTGATAATGGGAATTATCTTTAATTGTTCTACAGAGTTGCGGTTCAGTGTTTTGTAGTACGGTAACCGTGTTGCCTTTAGATACAAAGAGTTGAATGAAAAGAGAATTGCGCCAGAGCTCTTAGATGCTATACAAAGTAAACTTGCCAAATCAAGTGAAGAAATGAAAAAAATGGATATTCCAAGACTAAAAGGAATGCCTATGTTTGTTGCAAACATAACCTCTGATGACAATGAATTCCAGGAAACTATTGACGATTTGGAAGTGATGTGGGAAGACATTAATTAATTAATTAATTCATAGATATATTTTACTGCAACATCTGTAATAAGCATATATCTATGAAGGACTTTGATACTATGGAAAATAAGATAAGGTGTGCTTGTGGAAAATTAAGATACGATTTGACAGCTTAAAAAGTAAAGAAAATTGTGATGTGTATTGCAAAATGTAATCCTACCATTCAACCTTTGGGGCATCACCCCAGAGTAGTTCAAGGTCGTAGTAACTTCGTATCTCTTTATCAAAGATGTGGACTGTGAAATCGCCGTAGTCGATAAGGACCCATTTTGCCTCACGATATCCTTCCATTCCATATTTCTTTACTGAAAGCTTCTTCAGCTCTTTATCTATCTCATCAGCGATGGCATGAAGTTGACGTTCATTAATTGCTGAACAGATTACAAAATAGTCTGTTACAGATGAAATCTTGTCTACTTCAAGTATAACTATATCCTGTGCTTTTTTATCATCTGCAATTTTTGCACATGTAATTGCAATTTCTTTTGAATCCAATGTGTTTAAAGCCTCTCTATCCGTGCTCAATTACCGGCATCTCCATATTGTCCTTCAATTGATCTGAGTTCCTGCAGACTCGTACCGCAATAGTGGCAGAACATCGCGTATTTTGGATTAGAGGTCAGGCAATCATCACATCTCTGGTATAGTAATGTACCGCAAAGCATGCAGAAATTTGATCCTTCCAGATGGTGATTATATTCACAGTTCGAGTTTGGACAGGCCGTAGAAATTACTTTGTTTAAATCTTTATCCATTTTTGTCATTTTATTTAACCTGAAAAAAAATTCACCGCACCCGCTTAAACGGATGCGGTGAATAGTTACTCCTTTTTAAATTGCCAGAATTTGTCCCTTTATGTCTTAAACTGGGATTAATAAACAACCTTCGGCTCTATTTAGTCATAATATGTAACAGCTCTCCGATCTTCGGTGAGAACTTTACAATAAGTCCGGCAAAAACTACTGAAACAATTGACATTAACTTGATAAGAATGTTTAGTGATGGTCCGGATGTGTCCTTAAACGGATCACCTACGGTATCACCAACAACAGCCGCTTTATGCGCATCTGAACCCTTACCGCCATGCTGTCCGGTTTCAATATACTTTTTTGCGTTGTCCCAGGCGCCACCTGCATTTGCCATGAATATGGCCAGGAGAAAGCCTGTTGACAATCCGCCAGCCAGGAGACCCATACTTCCGGGAACGCCTAAAACCAGCCCCACAGCAATAGGAATAAATATTGCCAGTAATGATGGAAGCATCATCTCCTTCTGAGCGCCTTTTGTACTTATGGCAACACATGACGCGTAGTCAGGCTGACCGGTACCGTCCATTATTCCAGCTATCTCCTTGAACTGCCTCCTTACCTCAGCTACCATCTGCGCCGCGGCCCTTCCGACGGCCTTCATCGTCAATGCACAGAATACAAATGACACCATGGAACCCAGGAATAACCCGACAAGTACCTTAGGGTTCATCAGTGTTACTTTGTAATAACTCATCAGGTCTGCTATCTGTAGAGAGGTTGTATCTACCATGCGACCTGCTATTTCCACAGCGTGGACACCTGTCCTTTCAAGGCCAATTTTAACCTCTTCAACATACACTGCAAGTAATGCCATAGCTGTTAATGCTGCTGAACCTATTGCAAAACCTTTACCTGTGGCTGCAGTTGTATTGCCAAGAGAATCGAGGGCATCCGTTCTCTCCCTTACTATTGGTTCCTGCTCGCTCATCTCGGCGTTACCACCAGCATTATCGGCAATCGGGCCGTAAGCATCAGTAGCGAGTGTAATTCCAAGTGTTGACAGCATACCCACTGCCGCAATAGCAATACCATAAAGCCCCATAGACGTATTTGAAAATCCACCGGCAAACATAAAGCTCAATATAATGGCTACGGCAATAGTTGTTACAGGAATTATGGTTGACAGCATACCTGTAGCAACTCCATCTATAATCAGTGTAGCAGAACCTGTTTCTGCCTGAGCGGCAATACCTTTTGTCGGGCCATGATCTGCTGATGTAAAGTATTCAGTTCCTTTACCTATCAAAATGCCGGCGATCAACCCTGTAACGATCGAACCCCAAATCCCAAAATGTCCAGGAAGCAGGAACTTAATTATTACTGCAGAAGCTATCACAATCAGGATTGAACTAAGGTTTACCCCTTTTGACAGAGATTTGAGAAGTTCTTTCTGGGTTGCGCCTTCTTTTGTCTTGATAACTCTTATTCCAAAGATAGAGAGAATAATTCCAATACCTGCAATACACATGGGTAATACAAGTCCGGCAACGCCAAGACCACATGCAACACCCAACGCCGCGCTTGCAAGTATTGAGGCGTAATAAGATTCATACAGATCCGCTCCCATTCCGGCCACATCACCAACGTTGTCACCAACGTTGTCAGCAATAGTTGCGGGGTTTCGAGGATCATCTTCCGGGATGCCGGCTTCAACTTTCCCTACAAGGTCAGCTCCAACATCTGCTGCCTTTGTGAATATGCCTCCTCCGACTCTTGCGAAGAGCGCCTGGAAGCTTGCTCCCATACCAAAACAGGGGAGAATTACCGCTATTTCAGTCAGTGAAACATCTGTAAATTTTCTAAGGAAAAAGAACCAGATAGATACATCTAGAAGGCCCAATCCAACAACAATTAAACCCATTACCGCACCACTTCTGAAAGCTATCTTCAATCCCTGGTCGAGTGACTTCTTTGCTCCTTCGGTCGTCCTTGCACTCGCATTTGTCGCCATCTTCATGCCCAGATAACCGGCAAGTCCGGATAGAAACCCACTGGTGAGAAACGCAAACGGCACAAAATTGGATTGTATCTTTAATCCAAAGGAGAGTGCGGCAAGAGCGAGAAATACAAATATGAAGAATATTGCTACAACCTTGTATTGCTGTTTTAAATATGCGTAAGCACCTTCACGGACATGCCCCGCGATTTCGACCATCTTTTTGTCGCCTTCGGGGTAACCCATCACTTCTTTATAGAATTTACGAACAAAGATCAGCGCGCAAACCGCTCCAAGAGGTGCAAGCCACCATAGCATGGGAATTGATTTGTCATGATAGGACTCATCTCTGTGAGCACTTTTAGCCGCTACTGAATCTGCTTTGACTTGTTCGAGATGGGCCATGTCCTCATGGCCATCCAGTGACGCATATACTGCGCCTTGCGACATAAATATTGTAAAAATAAATAATAGGATTACCTTACTCAGTAACCTACACCGGAAAAATTCTTTTACCATTTAATTCACCTTTCTAAACTTTTTGTTCAAGTTGTAACATCTTTTCACTAATCTTCTCTATAAATTTCCCGGCTATCCCACCGGGATCGTCAGGATGCCTTTTCAGATAAGCATTCCATTCTTTTTTTGACTCGTTTGCATATGAAAACGCTTCTTTCTGCTTACCATCTTTTTCAGCCTGTAAAGACGCATGCCACAAAATGTGACACACCGTCCGTTCAATCACAATTCTTTTGCGAAGTAATGTATTATAATTTAAAGATTTTCGTACCCAGTAAAGCGACTGTCTGTAATTATCCTTTCCGGTTTCCTCTTTAAGATGTTTTCTGTAGTAACTTGTATATTGAAAACTCTTTGAATCGAATTTGTGAAAGTATATATAACCAATTTCAAAGAGTAAATCACCATTTGTCGGATTTCTTGTAGCACCTTTTTCTGCAAACTCTAATCCAGCTTTAATCCATCTCCATTTGTTTTCCGGAGATTCCCACTCAAAAGCAATGTTATAGCACATATTCCACGCCTGAAATATCCACACAGCCGAGAAATGAGGCTGTAATTTTGCAATCATATTGTTTATGGCAAGCAACTCATAAAACTTTTTCTCTTCATACCTGGCGATACCCCGAATCCACAACAAATCTACCAGAATACCCCTGAAACTGCCAAGAAGTGCTGTTGGTATAACTTCTAATGGTGCAAGGTCTGTATGGAGAGCATCAGGCCCCCTCCTGAAATGATCAATTTTGTATTGTAAAAAGAACAATCCTGAAAGTAATAGTACTATTAATAATGGTATTATTGCTATTTTTGGTAATGAGTACTTTTTCATACCAAGTACAACCTGCCTGTTACAGACAAGCAACTATCAAATAAACATTTATTATAAAAGAATAGCTAAATTAATACATAAAAATTCCCTGGTTACCAGAAATTGTCAGTGGACAGCCTGCCGGACACTACTTGAATACAACGTTATCAAATAATTTTTTCTTTAGTACCTCTAAGATGTTGTATAATAATGTATTAAGATCACATTTGGTAGCTAAAAAAAGAAATTTTTGGCTTACTGGACTAAGCTACCTCTTTTTTCTTAAAAACTATAAACGATAGGGGAAAACAAACGATAGTATATAAAACCGCATAACCAAAACCCATAAATATTTTTTTAAATGGGATGTTTATACCATCAATAAAATACTTTTCAACACTGAAATATCTGAAATCAGGCAGGATATAGCTTAGTAAAAGTATCGGGTTTTTAATAATATTATTTAGGTATATTAAAAAAATATTCGATTTCCGTATTACCTTGGATATTCCGTACTCATGTTCACTTATCTCAAAAACATTAATAACTGTTGATATGTCGCGCATAAAGTCGGTTATATTACCACAAAAGAAGACAAATAAACAGAAGAGAATATTAACAGGAAGAGAAAGGAAAGTAGATCCAAATACAGCAATTATCATCATTAAAAAAAATTGAATTGCTATTAATATTAATCCTTTCATATAATTATATCCAAAACTTTTTCCCCCCCAGAAAATCCTTAAACTTCCTTCACGCATACCTAAATAATCGCCTGAATTTCTAGGCGATACGACTATCGTCAATTCGCCACTTCCATCCAGGGATTTACCATTTAATCTCAAATAGAACGGTTTATTACGCGATATTTCTATTGATTTGTTCAATACTTTTGCTGAGTTTGGATTGATAATCTTTATTTTTACCGGAAATTTTCTGCTGGATTTCTTTTGACCTTCTATTAAGAAGTCAGCTTCAATCACCAGGTCATCGTTTTTGTCTTTAGTATATAATCCCTCAAATTTCCACACTGAGGCTTCGTTTCCTCCTCCTTCTATCCATGAAACATTTCCAATTTTTTTTACAGAATCGCCTGTTGTCTCTAATTTTACAGGACCAAACAGTTCCCTGGCCGGAAGCCCGCAACTACCATTGCCGGTTTGTTTAAAGGCTGTAGATCTGATCAATGCATAGCTTGCACTACCCATTATCAGTAGCAATACTCCAATTATATATATAAAACCAATTATTTTCCCAAAAATAATATTGATTCGATAAACAGGCTTTGTAGTTACCGTAGAAAGGATCCTGTTCTCTATATCAGACGGAATTGATGATGCCGAGAGTAAAATTGCAGCCAGTGTACCAAAAAAGGTAATAGAACGGAAGCATATAGATTCAACGATCTTTATTTTTTCCCTGCCATCACCAACAACCGGCATGAAGACGGAGCAGTAGATCGAAACTAGGCCAAGAGTAATAAAGATAAGTAATGTCTTATTTCTAACTGCTTCCTTAAACGTCTGTTTTGCTATTACTAGTATTTGTTGCATAGATTCTTAAGAATAAGTCTTCAAGTGTTCCAGAAGAATTTTTGATTGAGACAACTTCGCCATGTTTTGCCTGTATAAACCCCTTAACTTCCTCTATTGCCTCATTTGAAAGATTGCGAACCAGTATTTCTGCAATCTCTTTGCTGGAAATCAAGTCACCAATTGTGCCTGATATTCGGAGTTCGCCTTTATCGAGTATCGCAACTCTATCACAAATATCCTGTACGTCGGACAAAAGATGTGAGCACAAAAGAACGGTTTTTCCCTGGGCTTTTAATTCAACAATTAGGTCCTTTGTTTCTTTAGTACCGATAGGATCAAGCCCGCTGGTGGGTTCGTCAAGGATTATTAAGTCAGGATTATTTATCAGTGCCTGTGCAATGCCAATTCTCCGTAACATTCCTTTAGAATATTGTTTAAGAGGTCTTTTCCTCACAAATTCCAGCCCTACCCGCTTTAAGAGACTGTTTATCCTTAATTTCCTCTCTCTTCCCGGTATTCTAAACAACTGACCATAAAAGTTTAAGGTTTCATCCGCATTGAGAAACCTATAAAAGCAGGATTCTTCAGGTAGAAAACCGACTCTGTTTTTTACGGACACATCATCTGTTGTCTTTCCTAAAATGTTTGCCTTGCCTTCTGTGGGAAATATTAATCCTAAGAGAAGTTTTAACGTAGTTGTTTTTCCGGAACCGTTAGGGCCAAGCAGGCCGAAAATTTCGCCTTTTTGAATGACGATATTTAATTTATTAAGAGCTAATACCTTTCTGCGTCCCCAAAAATGTTTGTACGCCTTTGTCAAATTCTCAGTTTTTATGGCAATATCGTCGTTCAATTTCCAGGCCTTTCCAGGTAACAACAGGGTTGTTTACAGTTAAGCAATATTATTATACAGAGAATATCCTTGTTTTTCGCTAAGTGTGCAAAAATACACAATTTAGCATAGAAGTCAAGTGAAATATCGCTGTACAATCTGAAGGTATGAGGTGCACAAACATTAAATAAAAAAACAATCATAAGCACTTGTCGTTAATACACTAAGATACCAGAAATAATAATCTATTCCAATCTGGACGACTTGTAATTGAACACCGGTAAATATATAATACTATGAATGCAATTATTAAAACCCGGATGATGGGAACAATGTTAGCCAGAATATTGTATGTATGGTTAAGGAGGGAAAAATATGAAGAATGTCTCTGATTATTCAAAACCAAATAGCAAAAAGGTGAAATTAAAAGGTGAAAGCAAGGCAGGTATTATTAAAGGTGCTATCTCAAAGCAAAAGAGGATATGTTTGAAATGTGGAGAGAAATTCCCTAGTAAAGGTCCTTATAACCGTATTTGCGATAAATGTAGCTCAACGAACGAAAGAGTTGCATCAAGCACATATGCCGTAAGGAATAGTACTCCTTCGGAGCCAAACACTTTAGAAAAGCGTTTTTATGGACAAAATTAGTAATTTACTTTTAATTTCTTGACAAAGTATCAACCCGGCAGGTTGTCCGAGGATAGATAAGTATTAAAACTATTTATATCTATTACTCCCCCTTTTGTTAATAGGTAAGTTTTAGAAGTTTATATTCTCGGACTGCCTGTTTTTTTTTATCCACAATGGTTTCTTAAACACCATCTATTTAGATACCCAACCGTCAAATCATTGGCTCTTTCTTTTTTCGTTTGCATAAATTAAATAATCTTATTATTTATCATATCCTGGTTTTTCAAACTACCATGTACCTCACTAAAACAAAGCAAAAATGAGGTTTCATTGCCTATATTTTCTATCGCATGCGTAACCTCCGGAGGGATAATAAACAATTTTTTATCACTATTTTCTATTATTTTTTCTTCTTTCTCATTTGTGTTGTTATCTACAACCAGTAACCTGCAAGTGCTTCCTATGATCAGAATGTTTTCAGTCTTATTAATATGATAATGGTTTCCCCTTACTGCTCCGGGTTTCATACTCACCATATGAATATCACTTATTTTATCGTTTTTTATGTCATCATCCGTGATCGGCCTTATGCACCAGCCGCGATCATCCTGATAAAACTCAATATTTTTAATTTGAATAATACCCATGCCAGAACATCATTAAAAAAGTAAAAACTCACTATTCATTCAGATAAAAAATAAACATCTTTTCATTGATCAATTTTCCAATAACATCATTTGTCATTATCAGATAAAAACTCGGTTACCTTTTCTCCGATTTCGTGTGTAGTACGGAAGTATGTCCTGTTTTTTTTTGAGAGGATAAACAGGCCATTTCCAGTCATCAAAAGAAAATGCGCATGTTCCAATTTTAATCATTAATAACTTACCCTTCTTATACCTGCAGGTCTCCATGCGGGGGCAATAACTCCTTTATGTGAATACCTGTCAAGAAGCCTTGCCTGTGTTATACTGAATTCACCGTATCTGTCATTTATTTTATCCATGGCTTTCAAGACAGATATTCTGTCTCTGTCTTTTTTGAAAAGGGGTATCTGGCAGTAATCGGTTACAAGGTTTGAGACACTCACACCAAGTAATCGTACCGTATATTTAAGCCTTACCCTTTTTACTATATCGAGTGCCACAAGGTATATTTCAAATCCGTCGTTTATATATTCTTTAATAGTACATCTTTTTGTAAAGGTGTGAAAATTCGAATATCTTATGGTCATGGTTACCGTTTTGCCGAAATAGTGACTGCGGCGTAATCGCCTTCCCACCATTTCCGAGAGTTGTAATATATACCTCTCCATCTCTTCACCGTTTGTTACATTTCTCGCAAGGGTCATGCTATGGCCCACAGATTTTGCATCCGGCGTGTCCTCAATCGGGACAACGGGGCCTTCGTCTATTCCCAGGCCCATCTGGTGAAGTTTGTTGCCGATAATACCAAATTTACTTACCAACTTTTTTATCGGGAATCTCCCCAGCTCTCCACACGTCTTAACGCCCATAGCATCAAGATGTTTTTCCAGTCGTGACCCTATCCCACAGAGTTCGCTTACCGGTAAGTCTTCAAGGATTTCAGTAACAGCTCCGGGGTGTATTGTCGTAAACCCGTCCGGTTTCTGCATATTGCCGGCCAGTTTTGCCAGCAGCTTGTTAGGCCCCACGCCGATGGAGCAGGTAAGCCCAAATCCTCTCCTGATTTTTTTCTTAATCAGCATGGCAATAGCTTCCGGTTTACCAAAAAGATAGAGAGACCCCGTTATATCAAGAAATGCCTCATCAACTGAGTATACTTCCACCAGCGGTGTATAGTCCCCGTAAAGCCGGACAAGGCGTGTACAGGTGTCTGTATACATTTTATTATTACCAGCAACAAATATTATGTCAGGGCAGAGTTTCTTTGCCTCCGGGACAGTCATGCCAACCTTAACACCATAAGCCCTGGCTTCATATGAAGAGGTGGTAATAACAGTCCTCTGCTGCGCACCGATAACAGCCACGGGCTTGTCCCTGAGTGACGGCTTAGACTGCTGCTCCACAGAGGCAAAAAAGGCATTCATATCTACGTGCATTATTGTTTTGTTGTTGGACATTGTATTTATTACTATTACCAGTTAAAATAAATACGAATTTCGAATATCGAAATTCGAAACAAATACAAAACTCGAATATCAAATGATCAAGACTTTATTTGCTCTTACGCAATATAGAGCCAACAATATTCATTAGCTCTGTAATTGTATGTATTAACGTTTTCTTTTCTCTCTATATTATATTTATATAGGAGGCTAAAGAGATTCCAAGGTGCGATCTTGCAAGTCATACGGTTTTGAATTTCTCATTTTTGCTCTTCGACTTTGTTTCGTATTTCGTGCTTCATTCTTTCAGTTTTCTCTATGACTACCCTTCCACCTCCACAGCCATAAGCTTCCATACCATAGTCTCTGTGTTGTATGCGATTTCGTACAGGTCCTGACCGTCTGTAACTGAAAAATAGTGAATAGAGGCTTTCCCCTCTCTGCCGGTCCACGTATAGGTCACTTCCTTGATACGATACTGTCTTTCTCTCCATATAAACCATACCGGCTTTATCTTCTTCCCGCCAATACAATCAGCGCCAAAAACCACTCCTGCTCTTATAGGTTCACCTATTTCCGTAATCATAATTTATTCAATTTGCCTTAACACTGTCACTACCTTTCCAGCTATCATCATCTCATGTGTCTGGTTTCCTCTGATAACTATTGGCTTCATGGTTGGATTTGCCGGCTCCAGGTAAACATTATTGTTCCCCTTGATAAATCTCTTAACCGTTGCCTCTTCATTAATAATGGCAACTACTATATCACCATTCTCCGCAGTTTGCTGGGACTTAACTAATACAAAATCACCGTCCTGGATATGAGCATCTATCATGCTGTCCCCTTCTACTCTCAGAAAAAAGGTATTATCCCAACGGGCTATCGATGTGTCTATGGCCAGATGTCCGGTAATATCTTCAACTGCAAGGTGAGGTAATCCAGCCCTGACCCTTCCGATGACGGGTATCAGTTTTGTATGGTTTTCCGGTGTTTCCACACAAAGTTCGATTGCCCTTGGGCTGTTTGGTATCCTCTTTATGTAGCCTTTACGCTCAAGTATGTCCAGATACTTCTTTACACTATTGGTACTCGCCAGTTTAAGGTGATATACCATCTCCCGAATAGTAGGCGGATAGCCGTTTTCCCGGATATATTTCGTCAAAAATGACAGGAAATTATGTTGTTTCTTTGTAAGTTTATCTTTCATAATAAGGTAAACACATGTTCACTCAATATATTCTTCGATTATATATCTGTCAAGGATAAATTCCTGTATGATATTTTCAGATATCCGACTACGTTATAATTGCCGGGCTTTCTGTCAGTGTAATTTGTGGGCAAAAAATGACTTACGTTATTGGTTAGCCTCTTTTTCGAGAGGACTCCAGAATTGGAATAAATCGAAAAGAGACTCCAGGTGAGAATAGTTAAAAAGTAAAGATACTGCTATGAGGCGATTCTATTTTGTATTTCTCAACTCTTCCTTGAATAGGTTCTTTACTTCATCTTTAAATTGATTTCCTCTATCCTTGTAATCTGTAAAAAGGTTAAAACTTGCACTTGCAGGGCTTAGAAGGATTGTGTCTCCTTCTGACGCCATATTATATGCCTTTTGAACAGCTTCTCTCATATTTTCAGAATAACAGTGTTTGGGCAAGTTGCCCCTAACATTTGCTATTTCTACAATATTGTCCCAAAGCCTGTTTCCTGTTGTTGGAAATAAGATTAAACCTTTTATTCTACTTTCGATAATTATCCTGGCCAGTCCAGTTAAATCGAGCCCCCGATCAAAACCTCCCACTAAAAGGATTAGTCCTCTTTCAGAGAAAACTGAAAGCGCTGCAATTGTTGCTTCCGGGACAGTGGCTAGACTATCATTATAAAATGATATACCGTTGCAGGTTTCGACATACTCAAGGCGATGTTCAAGAGGCCTGAAGTTCTGAATAGCTGTTGCAATATTATTATCAGGGATATTAAATAATTTTCCAACTATTATGCCGGGCATAACATTTTGCAGATTGAAGCTTCCTTTAAGATGAATTGACTTAGTTGATACTATTTTTTCTCGTTGTTCTTTTGAGTGAAAAAGCAGGAAATTGTTTTCCATAAAACAGGAGGTGTGTATAGTCTCCTGAAACCCGAAAGAGAGTTTTTTTGCTTTGCTGATGTTTGCAATTTCCGTTGAAATTTTATCGGAAGAATTGAAAATGATAAAATCGTTTTCATGTTGGTGTTGAACAATAGACCTCTTGGCCTCGACATATGCCGCAAAAGTTCCATGGAAATCAATATGTTCCGGGGTAATGTTTAAAATGACAGCTATGTGAGGGCTTTTATGAAGGTCTTTCAGTTGATAGCTGGACAGCTCCACGATAAAAACAGTTGATGAAGTTGTGCCTTCCAGCGAGGATAAAGGAGGTGTTCCGATGTTTCCTGTTAAACGGACATCAATTCCACCAAGTTTAAGGATCTCATATATTAAGGTAGCCGTTGTGCTTTTACCCTTTGTCCCGGTCACGCCTATAATAGTCGATGAACAGCATTCAAAAAAGAGACCGGTATTAGATGTGGTTTTTATGCCTTTATCCTTTGCATCGTCCAATTCAGGAATGGATGGTTTAATCCCGGACGATTTACAGATGATATCAAATTGGCTGATATTTTTAAGGTAATCATTACCTGAGATCAGAATTACTCTTTTATCATTTTCAACAATTCTTCTTGTTGGTTCGTCAAGTTGATTCTTCGAAAGTTTATCAGCTAAACCGATAACTTTCTCAGGAAAACGTCTCCTTAAAAATTGGAAAGAACTTACACCTTCTCTTCCGAGTCCAAGAACAAGAATTTTTTTGTGTTCAAGTTCCTCTATAAGCATTATAAAATGGTCTCTTTCTTAAGTAAATTAATCAGCTCTTCAGGTACATTATGATGCTCGTTCCACGCACTTAAAACTGCATCTGCTTTTTCTTCTAAATCCTGTTTGTTTACAAGTACTTTTTCTTCTACTGATTTTAATACTACCGGAACAATGCTGCTTGTCTTTTTCGCTTTTTTTCCAGCAGAGATAGAAAGCAACTGCTGTCTCATCCAGGGATCCAACACATTCAAACGGCTTAGTGTTTTCATGACCCAATAAGCTGAATGCTGTGCTTATTAACTCTTCCTTATTAAACAGGTTCTCGGAAAAGATATTTATTGTAAGAATTTTCTCTTCTACAAACGGATAAAGAAAAGTAAAAACAGATAAACATTTCGGGCAATTGTTACACCATGAGTTCGTTTTCTGCCCTTGGTTACAACTTCTGAAGATTGGGAAGTAATGGGAAAATCGTGAAAAATTATTTGAGATTTGTAGCTCATAAAAAGGTCTCAACAGGCTGAAATAATCAATGTTCTCACCAAGATAAACATTTGAATATTCTCTGAATCTGTTTTCAAAATGGTAGCTTTTGGAGTACTGATGGTTGACCTCCGCTCCTCTATAATTAACATTACCTTCATTAGAACTCCTTTCATTCGAAAGCGCAATGTGCTTTCCATCAAAAAGTATTGCACACGAAGCGCTCAAGAAAGCCAGGTACGCGGAAAAAGGAGTATGCCCGTTCAGATATCCATCAGCATTTAATACCAAAAGCCTATTATCAATAGTTCGGTTGACAATAATTGGGTTCTTATGCTTGCTATTTTCAATAATATCCAGGGCTGCCTGGGTGGGGTTTAAAGATAAGGGACATATACTTATGTTAGAATTTTTCAGCAATTCAATTGTTAACGCCGAGTCCTTTCCACCACCAATCGGGACAAGTATTTTACCAATATCAAGAGCGCCCTTATATTTTACGGTTTCAGGAATTGAATTGCCAGTGGTTTTGATAGCAACGAAATCATGTATAGTGAAATCGATTTCATTAATAAAGAAGAATTCTCCCAATCCATTAATCAGTAATGATCTCCACCATGAAATCTGATATTCATCTAAAGACCCGGCACGGATAATGATTTCCGGCGAACAGGAAGTCTTCCAATAGCTTGGGATCTCCATTAAGCCAAGATGAAAGGCAATATTGTTAAGACATTTTTCCCCGATGTTTTTTATTCGCTCACGCTTTATACCATTAATGACTAATCTGGGAGAAAAAGCAATACCAGGTTCAATTTCGAAGTTAAATTCAAATACCAGGCTATCCTTTACTATTTCAACTGAGTAACGATGGTAGATGAATTTTGGGTGCTTTCTCCTGAGATTAAAGAAGAGTTGATCTGATTGCTGCTTTTTAAATTTCTCCATCTGAATACCTACTTCTATTCCTATTTACTCTAATAATTTACTATTATATTTCAATACTTTTAATCAACTCGTATGCAATATTGTTACTTACAAGACGCATAATACTCTCTTCCGCACTGCCAAAACTTAATAAGTTTATACTGCCATACCAGACAGTTTTTTGATCAATAATTGCAAATTTCTGATGGATATTTGATTTTAGTATCACTTTAATTCCCACGCCCTTTAAAACCTCAAAAATTTGCTCTAAAGCAGGTATCCTGGTATCTTTAAAATCTTCAGATGGTCTTGTTACAACGGTTATCTTTACTTGTTTATTGACTATATTATTGAAATATTGAAGCATCTGTGTGACACGCTTATAGGTAACAAAAGGGCTGACAATTACAATTTCTATTGACGCACTTAGTATATCATTACGATAAATTGGAAGGAAACTATTCTTATCAAAGATTATATCTGACGGTTCCGTTCCGATATTTTCTCCTTTTACTTTATAGCCAATAGATGCATATCCATTTAGCCTTTTTCCATACATTTTTTCCAGCATTCTTACATGGGTATCAACGTAGTCATATATCTGTACGTCATTCTTTTTATCATACAATCGATGCAGCCTGCCGGCATATTGCTGTAAAGTGCCTTTCCATGAGATTGGCATAGACAGAAACAGTGTATCAAGTCGAGGCTCATCAAATCCCTCACCTACAAACTTTCCTGATGCAACTAATGTTAATTGCTTATCAGTCGGTATTGCTGATATTTTAGTTAATATCTCTTTGGTTTTCTTAGTACCCATCCCACCCATCAAGGTTAATACTTCCGGGACCCTCTCTTTTAACCTCTTTGCGAGCAGCATAACATGAGCGGTCCTCTCTGATAATACCAGTGAATTCCTGCCATTCTCATAGCTATTAAAAACGTCATCTACAATTAACTGATTACGTATTTCATCAACAGTGATTTCAGTATATAATTCCTGAATGGTTAATTCTTTACTGTTTTCATTAATCGGTATTCTAAAACTTGTAAACCTTGGAACAACATAATGATCGAAAGGCCTTTTTTCAGCTTGTTTTTTTGCGTCAACCCTGAATCTCTCAGCTCCACAATGCATAAATATTATTGGATGGTGGCCATCCTTCCTTGTTGGAGTCGCGGTTAATCCATAAACAAATTTTGCGTTGACCTTTTTAAGTATCTGTTCAAAGCTAAACGCGGGTACATGATGACACTCATCAACAATTACCATCCCATAGTTTTTTACACACTCCTTCACCTTGCCGGTGCTATTTAATGATTGTATAATTGCAACATCAATGATAGAGCTTAAACTGTCCTTTCCAGCCCCTATCTGTCCGATTAAACCTCGTTTCTTTCTCCTTCCACGTTTTTTCTCCTGAACCGGTAACTCTTCGTTAATCCTTAAAAATTCAGACAATCTGGCAATCCATTGTAAAAGGAGTTGCTGTCTATGTACCAATATAAGTGTATTTCTCTTTCTTGCAGCTATCAGTTTAGCAGCCACAACTGTTTTTCCAAAGGCGGTGGTTGCTGATAATACTCCGGTATCATGATTTAGCAGTTCATCTATTACTTCCTGCTGTTCGTTCCTGAGGGTTCCATTAAATTCTACGTCAATGTTTCTTCCATGATTAGTTTCATCAATCCAGGTAACATCAATATTAGATTTACTTAGTAAACTGTGAATCTCTTCTTGGCAACCTCTGGGCAGGCACAAATATCTTTCAAGGTCTTCACAACACGAGATAACCCTCGGTTTGTTGTAAGTTGGCATTCGCATAGCTTGCGCTTTATAAAAATCGGGATTTTTAAAAGCAGCTAACCGCTTTAACGTATTTAATGTCTTTTGAGAAAATCCATTTTTAGGGATATACACCATGTTGGATTTTATGATTACAATTTTTTTTGGAAAATCATGTTTACTCAATCTAATCCTGGCAGTTGGCCATGGCCTTTGCAGTTCATCATCATCTTTTCTCAATTCACCCAATTCATTGCGTTTACATGTACGGGTTATTAAAGCATCTACATTATCTTCAGAAAGTTTAACTATGCCGCCTAAAAATTTCCACTGATCAGCATAAGGCTCAAAATTGTCATCAATAAAAACCGTGTTACCGTTTTTTCTTGCAGCCATCTGTAGCGGGAGGGCTATCAGATTCCCAAGGCCACCTTTTGGCATAATATCCTGATTAGGAAAAAGTCTGTCGTATGACTTGAACTTGATCTCATGTCTTTTATTCATGGAGCAAGTAAGTAATGCCGTTCCAAATTTTCTTGCTAAGGCTGATGATATTTGATTTTCAAAGAAAAACCAGGCGTGGGCCCCGTTACCCGACCTTGAACGTTCAATTGCATACGGAATTTCAAATTCATCGCATACATTGCGCAATACTGAAATATCCTTTTGCCAGCCGGTATCATCAAAATCGATAGCTAGAAAATAACACATTTCATCAATGCACAGAGGATATATTCCGACTACAATATTTCCTCTAAGATGCTCTTCCACAATCTTTTCGTCAAATTTTGCATATGATTTATGTGAACACTCTGAACACTTTACTTTTGGTTTATAGCATACACCGGGTTCCCATTCATTCAGACAGACAGGCGAATACCCGGACTTTCCCGCTTTACTCTGCCACCGTTTGGCGAACACATCATCTCTGCTTCTGAAAAGAGACATAAACAAATTGACTTTATCTTTATCCTCAGAAAAGTTGTGGAGAATAGGGTGTAAAGCCTTAATGTTATTGTGATGATTCGAAATTTGATCTGAAGAACTTTCTGTGTTAATTTCACTGGCAACTTCCTTTTGTGGTTTGGAAATAGAAAGTAGTGCCTTTAACCGTTTTATTTCAGCTTTCAAGCCGAAATTTTCATTAAGCAGGGTCTGGTATTTTACATATAATTCCTCATAGTCCATGATTGAATATTGTACTATCGTAATATGTAAAATTCAAAGTATTTGGTTTACAGGTTAAAGCAAGGCTTATCTAAGGTAGAAAACTGTCAACATTCTTCAGTTTTTGAGGAAGGTACTTTTCAATCACATAGTTCAGGCCATGTTTTGCAAGAGCCTGCTGTTCTGCCCTTACTCCCATTTTCAGCATCTGGTTAATCGCCTTCTGCCATTCCTTGTATTCTTTTATAAACGGGTCATTTTTCAGGGCATCTTTTGCCCTCTTAATATCTACTTCTTTTAACGGATGGGTAGGGAGTTTATAATCGATGATATCCTGCGGTGTAATGCCAAGGTATCGTGCGTTTGGTACGCAGAAATACTGGTTAATGTGTGCCGCATTTCCTGATCCCACCTTCAGGGTCCTGTATATGTTGCTGATGCCATAAGGGTCTCCATCAACAAAAACATAAACAGGGATCTTCTTTCCTTCTGATAAACGCCTGATGAATCTTCTGCATGCCCTGGTTGGTACGCCTCCCATGGAGATTAATATGCAGTTTGCCTTCTTCCAGTAGTTGTGTTTAACAAGCCGTTGGAACATACCGGCAGTTTCTATAACCAGTACAAACTTTGCGTTGGTTTCGAATTTCAGATCTTCTGTTGAAATGGGAATAGAGTATGCGCCTGAGCCGAATTTAGTACAGTCGATTTTGAGCTGCTTGCCGGTTTCCTGGTCCCTGTCTATTACTATCAGTTTTCCGGCGACATCCCCTCCCTTCTCTTCCGGGATAAAACCCAGTTGCTCTCTGTTAACTTCAAACATTGCTTCAACATCGTCAATTACGGTGTCTGATTCGGGCTGTTCCTCAAAACGTGCATCGTCCCAGTTCTTGGATACGTAATATGCCTCCCTTTTTGTAGCTATATCATCTTTTTCAATGAGTTCCTTGGAAAGTGACATCACTCTGAGTGTCTGGGCAAATGTTTTTACAGTATTTACTGTTAAGGTGCGGGATTTTTTCTGTCCGATAAGTTCCAGGAAACCTCTCTTTGGAGTATATTTGACATTGCTCAGTGCACGAATCGGAAAATCCATGCTGGGTTTTTGTTTCTTGTTGATTTTGTTGTGAATAGTTGAAGCAGATTCTTCTATTTTTTTCAGTGTTTTTGTCATGATCTACTCCTTTCAAGGACATCTGTCAGGTTATTAATTATTTTTAGTTCCTGTTTGTCGTTTAAATCTAATATTTCTTTTAATGCTATCCCTATATGAGGAATGTATTTTTTTATATACGATTTTTTCTTGAACTCTTCCGCCGCTCTCTTTTTCCTCTTAATAAATGTAGATAGGTGGCGCCCGCATTCCTGTAAAGCCAACTTTATCTCTTTCTCGATTTCAGGGTAATGTGCAATTGCCTCTTTGCTTTCTGATGTAAAGGGTACCCATACAGATGCGAGGTGTACCATAAGGAGTATCGGCCCGGAGGGAAGCGCGCCTGTAGATTGCGGAAGTCCATAATTTCTCCATGAAGTATTTATTGCTGATTCGGTAACAACACATGCGGATTGTTGATACAGCAAAGGAACTCTATTGGCAAATCTCAGTAGTCTTATTAAGCCTTCTTCCGGCAAATCTCCTCCGTATGCCAGTCCGACTTCAATCTGAAAAGGGTTACCTCTGTATACCGATGGAGGTCGCGTATTTGATGTGAAGAAATCTGCATTGATCTGTTTTTTGAGCCCTTTTATTATGGCATCTTCTCCAATTGGAGAGATACAGTCGGTAGGGGGGTTCATGATTTTCGTTAGCTTGATTGTCTTAAAAAGTGCGTCGGCTTCCTGGACTGCGATCCTTGAAGGTCGGGCTTTTTCGTATAAGCCGGCTTTTTCACAAATCTCATTTGCAACCCTTGTGCTCACTCTGGAGAAATCATTAGTAAGAAAGGAGCGCAGGTTTTTTGTCTTTGTATCATGCAGCATTTTTATCAATATTCCCAGTTCAACACCATAAGGATGCGGTTTTATTTCCTTCGGTTCTATCGGCAGTTCCTTTGACGCTCTTGGATATCTTATCTCTTTCTCTTCAGGATTGATGTATGTTATATCTGCATGTGGGTTGGCGATGGATGTCTGTTCAATGTATCCGTCAACAGATTGTCGGCCTTTCTGGTATCTTGCCTCCAGTTCAATAACTACTTTTGTTCCTCGTTTGACTTCGTAATCTACTACCTCCTCTTTTATAATTCGAGGTTCATTCTTATGTGTATCAACGACAAGGCTATAATGGTGTGCAGGTTTCTTTGGTGAAATTTTCGATGTTATCAGTATTGGCTTGCCGGTTGTCAGTTGGCCATACATGCCTGCCGCTGATATGCCTATACCCTGTTGTCCCCTGGACATTTTGAGAGTATGGAATTTTGAACCATAAAGTAATTTGCCGAAAATCTTTGGTATGTGTGTTTTTAAAATTCCAGGTCCATTGTCTTCAATGGTTACTATAAATCTATCTTCAGATTTCTTTATATGGCTTATTTGTACTTTTATGTCAGGGAGGATTTTTGCTTCTTCACATGCATCCAGAGAGTTGTCAATGCCTTCCTTGATCGTTGTGAGTAGGGCTTTTCTGGGGTTATCAAACCCGAGTAAGTGTCTGTTCTTTGTGAAGAATTCACTTACAGAAATTTCTCTCTGTTTTTTTGCGAGGTCTTGAGCAGTTATCCTTGGTGTATCTTTAGTAATCTGTTTTTTTCTCCTCAAAAATGTCTTCGCATTTACTGCAAAGATCCGCCCCTTTATGATCTGTATCGCTTATGGTATTTGATAAAAACATAACGCACTTACTGTTTTTGCAGTGGTAGAGTCCATATGTATGTCCAAGCTCGTGAACGGCTTCAATAATTGTTCTATATTTAAATAGTGTTGAATCATCAGGTAAGTCGTAGAACTTTTGTCTGAGCCTTGTTAAGGAAATTACAGAAACTTTCTTTTTTACATCTGCTCCGCCAAAAACAAATGTACGTTCAGGTATGTATAAATCGACATCAGCTATTCCCAATATTCTGTCATATCCTGATAGCTTTAATTTGTGTATTTTTTTCAGTATCTTTGTTGAATTATACTGTTTTTTATGTTTGTGATATGCATAAGCAGGCTCTTCCAGTTGCTTCCAAATGTCTACTTTTACATCAAACTTTTCTTCAAGTTTCATTTGTGTGTATATAAGAATTTTATTGTCTATGTGCCCTATCGGTATAATACAAAATATTTTCTTCATATCGGTATTTGCGGCGTAGTTTGTTCTTGTGAATAAGTTGATCGCTAGCAGTAGTAATAGTATAAGAGTTGTTAGAATAGTAAGATTGTAATTATTTTTTTGTCTCTTTTTCATATTTTGATAATTACACAACCACCGTGCGAAAATGAGGATTGTCCTTTTTTATATGTGGAAGAAATGAAATTGCTTGAAGGTGGGTAAAAATTATTTTATAACTTGAGTTTCTACTGGTACAGGGTGTTCCGGGTTATAAGTCCTCATCCAAATTACTGTTAAGGCCAGTGCCATGCGCTTTGATTATTTCAAGTGCCTGCGATTTCGTAAAGCCTTCTTTGCAAAGAGATGTGTAGAAGTTATGCATGAGTGTTGCCAGCGTATTTTGTAAATCCATGCACTGCGGAAGGATTTCATTTATATGTCGAAGCCCCTGTTCTGCCTCAATTTGCGCCATTAGGCGTCTTAAGTTATCGTCCATCTTATGTAACTAGCCTTACAAGTAAAAAATAAATCATCGTTAATAATATAATCAGCGTAAAATGTATTCCTATATGTCTGAATCCTTGAAAAACTAAACGCATTTGTTTTCCTCCTACAATATGTTGTAGAAATTTGACAATAATGTACAATATTTGGATTAAAAGTCAAGTTTTTTTTAATTAAATTTTTTGTAGTAAAAACATTTTTCTTGTGTTTAGTTGTTCAATCGTCAAATTATTAAAAAAAATTCTACCTATATCATGATTTTTGGCTTTCTCAGGGGTATCGGCTTTTATTGTAGTAATATTTTTATAAGAGAATTTTGTTACTAAATTGAAAAAAACGTGTTATGATGCATTAAGATTAGGCGGGAAGGAGTATATGGTCATTTGTAATCTATACTTAAAAGAAAAAGTAAAATTTTTTTTGAAATTTTTATTTTTTATTGACAATATTCTTTTTTAGTCTATACTCGTACTTTCTTGTTCATTGATAATTGACAACATAAAAGCGTTGGGTGTATAGCTTATAAGTTACTATCTTTTCTGCCGTTAGGTCGGCAGGAGAAAGTAGCGAGTAGTTAAAGAAGTAAAATGAGTACAATATTAAATTTATGAAGGGTTTGATCTTGGCTCAGAACGAACGCTGGCGGCGTGGATTAGGCATGCAAGTCGAACGAGGATATATCCTTCGGGATGTAAGCCGAGTGGCGCAAGGGTGAGTAATGCATAGATTACCTGCCTCTAGGATAAGGACAACTTTGTGAAAACGGAGCTAATACTTAATAATACAAGAGAAAATAATATTCTTTTGTCAATGGGAGGGTAGCAATATCTTTTGCCTGGAGAGGGGTTTATGTCCTATCAGCTTGTTGGTGGGGTAATGGCCTACCAAGGCTTAGACGGGTAGCCGGCCTTAGAGGGTGGTCGGCCACACTGGGACTGAGACACTGCCCAGACTTCTACGGAAGGCTGCAGTCGAGAATCTTTCGCAATGCCCGAAAGGGTGACGAAGCGACGCCGCGTGGGTGAGGAAGGCCTTCGGGTTGTAAAGCCCTGTCAGGAGTTAAGAAATATAAGTGTGCTAATACCACATTTATTTGACGAAGGCTCCAAAGGAAGCCACGGCTAACTCTGTGCCAGCAGCCGCGGTAATACAGAGGTGGCAAGCGTTGTTCGGAATTATTGGGCGTAAAGAGCACGTAGGTGGGTTTGTAAGTCAGATGTGAAAGCCTTCTGTTCAACGGGAGAATTGCATCTGAAACTGTAAATCTTGAGTGTAGGAGGGGAGAATGGAACTTCTGGTGGAGCGGTGAAATGCGTAGATATCAGAAGGAACGCCGGCGGCGAAAGCGATTCTCTGGCCTATTACTGACACTCAGTGTGCGAAAGCTAGGGGAGCAAACGGGATTAGATACCCCGGTAGTCCTAGCCGTAAACGATGGGCACTAAGTAGAGGGAATTACCGATGTTCTCTCTGCCGTAGCTAACGCATTAAGTGCCCCGCCTGGGGAGTACGGCCGCAAGGCTAAAACTCAAAAGAATTGACGGGGGCTCGCACAAGCGGTGGAGCATGTGGCTTAATTCGATGCAACGCGAAAAACCTTACCGGGGCTTGACATGGTAGAAGTAGGAACCCGAAAGGGTAACGAACGGTATCCAGTCCGTAGCTATCACAGGTGTTGCATGGCTGTCGTCAGCTCGTGTCGTGAGACGTTGGGTTAAGTCCCCTAACGAGCGAAACCCTTGTTTTTAGTTACCAGCGGGTTGTGCCGGGTACTCTAGAAAGACTGCCGTCGTCAAGACGGAGGAAGGTGGGGATGACGTCAAGTCATCATGGCCCTTATGCCCCGGGCTGCACACGTGCTACAATGGTCGGTACAAACGGAAGCGAAGCCGTAAGGTGGAGCGAATCCTAAAAAGCCGATCTCAGTTCGGATTGGAGGCTGAAATTCGCCTCCATGAAGTTGGAATCGCTAGTAATCGCGGATCAGCAGTGCCGCGGTGAATATGTTCCCGAGCCTTGTACACACCGCCCGTCAAGCCACCCAAGCAGGATGCACCCGAAAACATTATATCTAACCAGGGTAACTTGGAGGAAAATGTTGAAGGAGTGTTTTGTGAGGAGGACTAAGTCGTAACAAGGTAGTCGTAGGAGAACCTGCGGCTGGATCACCTCCTTTCTATGGAGTTTATCGAAGTCGGTACATCTGACGTCTTTTATGTTGTTTTTGTATTTTTATGATTGTTGGGAGGGTGCTGAGCCGACTGGCAAGCTATAATTGCGAGTTCCTTTTAAGGTTTAAAGAGGTCTTGGGCCTATAGCTCAGTTGGTTTAGAGCGTTCCCCTGATAAGGGAAAGGTCAGTGGTTCGAATCCACTTAGGCCCACCATCCTCAGGTTAAATTATAGGAGATTGTTTTTGTGAATTTAACTGGGGGTGTAGCTCAACTGGGAGAGCGCGGCCCTTGCAAGGCCGAGGTTAGCGGTTCGATCCCGCTCATCTCCATAATTTTATTTAAATGTAAGATAAGTTGTAACTGTTCTTTGGCAATAGACGCAATTTTGTAATGTAAAAAAATTGAATATTTGGGTGATCAAGCTATTAAGGGTACATGGTGGATGTCTTGGTACCAAAAGCTGATGAAGGACGTGGAAGGCTGCGATATGCTTCGGGGAGTTGCCAAACAAGCTTTGATCCGGAGAATTCCGAATTGGGAAACCTGTCGTAAGGGGCACTTGCTGTCTCTTTTGGTTAATACCGCGACATTGTTATCTGAATAAATAAGGTAATGAGAGGAACGAAGGGAACTGAAACATCTAAGTACCTTCAGGAAAAGAAAGAAAAATCGATTTCCCCAGTAGCGGCGAGCGAAAAGGAAAGAGCCTAAACTGGCTATATGTAATAACCCTTATGTGTTGTATAGTCAGGGTCGAGGGAGTTGCGGTGAACAAGATGAGGATTGTTCAAAAGAACATGTGTTTTTAGTCGAATAAGCAGGAAAGCTTAACTATAAAGGGTGATAGTCCCGTAGATGAAAAAAGTATAAGTTTTTTACGTAATTTCCCAAGTAATGCCGGTCACGTGAAAACCGGTATGAATTCAGGAGGACCACCTCCTAAGGCTAAATACTTTTGGTAACCGATAGTGAACAAGTAGCGTGAGTGAAAGATGAAAAGAACCCCTTTTAGGGGAGTGAAATAGAACCTGAAACCGTGTACTTACAAGCGGTGGGAGCACAATATTAATTGAATTTATTTCTTTTAATTGGTGTAACCGCGTGCCTTTTGCATAATGAACCGGCGAGTTGCTGTTTGTTGCAGGTTAAGCCCTTAAAGGGTGTAGCCAAAGCGAAAGCGAGTGCTAACTGCGCGACTGAATGTAGCAAGTAGCAGACCCGAAACCGAGTGATCTACCCTTGGTCAGGATGAAGTTCCGGTAAAACGGAATGGAGGTCCGAACGCATTTACGTTGAAAAGTGATGCGATGAACTGAGGGGAGGAGTAAAAGTCTAATCAAACTCGGAGATAGCTGGTTCTCCCCGAAATAGCTTTAGGGCTAGCCTTATGTAACCGTGCAGTAGGGGTAGAGTTACTGACTGAGTCTCGGGGCCCACCAGGCTACCGAACACAATCAAACTCCGAATACTACTGTATTTGACATAGGAGTCAGACTATGGGGGATAAGCTCCGTAGTCGAGAGGGAAACAGCCCAGATCATTAGTTAAGGTCCCTAAAATGAGCTAAGTGATAAAGGAAGTGAAAGTGCTAAGACAGCTAGGATGTTGGCTTAGAAGCAGCAATCATTTAAAAAGTGCGTAATAGCTTACTAGCCGAGTACTTTTGTGCCGAAAATTAGCGGGACTAAAGCTCATTACCGAAACTATGGACCTTGATATTTGTATTAAGGTGGTAGGGGAGCGTTCTATGATAGGTTGAAGCCTTACTTTAAAGAGAGGTGGACGAAATAGAAGTGAGAATGCCGGTATAAGTAGCGATAATGTAAGTGAGAATCTTATTCACCGAAAGCCTAAGGTTTCCTGGGGAAGGCAAATCCGCCCAGGGTTAGCCGGCACCTAAGTCGAGGCTGAAAGGCGTAGACGATGGACAACAGGTTAATATTCCTGTGCTACTATTTTAACGTTTGAGCTTGGGATGACGTGAACACAAAGATTAGCAAACCCAATAGACATGGTTTGTTCAAGCCGGAGATATCGCTCTAGGCAAATCCGGAGCAATAAGATATCGATGGTGAGTACGTTGGCTCTTGGCCTAGAAGTAATTGGCGTGTTCTCCAAGAAATAATCTCGTTAGCGAGTTAATTTAGTAACCGTACTAAAACTGACACAGGTAGGCAAGGAGAGAATCCTAAGGTGCTCGAGAGAACCCTCGTTAAGGAATTCGGCAAACATACTCCGTAACTTCGGGATAAGGAGTGCCTTTTCTATAAAAGTTTCGACTGAAGTAGAAAAGGTCGCAGTGAAAAAGGTTTGGGCGACTGTTTACTAAAAACACAGGTCTCTGCTAAAATGTATAATTGACGTATAGAGACTGACGCGTGCTCGATGCCAGAAAGTTAAGGGGATAGGTTATTTTCTGAGTAATCAGAAGAGAAGCTTGGAACTGAAGCTCTGGTGAATGGCGGCTCTAACTATGAGAGTCCTAAGGTAGCGAAGTTCCTTGTCGGGTAATTTCCGACGCGCATGAATCGCGTAACGACCTAAACACTGTCTCAACGAGGGACTCGGCGAAATTGTAGTTGTGGTGAAGATGCCACATACCCGCGGAAAGACGGAAAGACCCCGTGAACCTTTACTGTAGCTTATTATTGGATTTTGATGCAGTATGTGTAGGATAGGTGGGAGACTAAGAAGTTTCAACGTAAGTTGAAATGGAGTCATTGGTGAAATACCACTCTTATTATGTTAAAATTCTAATGGAATACCGTGAATCCGGGTTCTTGACAGTGGTAAGTGGGCAGTTTGACTGGGGCGGTCTCCTCCGAAAAAGTAACGGAGGAGTCCAAAGGCTTCCTCAATGCGGTCGGCAACCGCATGTAGAGTGTAAAGGCATAAGGGAGCTTAACTGCGAGACCTATAAGTCGAGCAGGTGTGAAAGCAGGGCTTAGTGATCCGGCGGTTTCTGAGTGGAAAGGCCGTCGCTCAACAGATAAAAGGTACTCCGGGGATAACAGGCTGATCTCCCCCGAGCGTTCATAGCGGCGGGGAGGTTTGGCACCTCGATGTCGGCTCATCGCATCCTGGGGCTGTAGAAGGTCCCAAGGGTTCTGGAGTTCACAGATTAAAGCGGTACGCGAGCTGGGTTTAGACCGTCGTGAGACAGGTCGGTCCCTATCTTCCGTGGGCGTACGATATTTGAGAAAATCTGCCTCTAGTACGAGAGGATCGAGGTGGACGAACCTATGGTGAATCAGTTGTTGTGCTAACAGCATGGCTGAGTAGCTAAGTTCGGAAAGGATAAACGCTGAAAGCATATAAGCGTGAAGCCTATTTTAAGATAAGATATCGTTCTCTAAGCAATTAGAGGGAAGACATCTCAAAGATTATGAGATTGATAGGCCAGATGTGTAAGTCCGGTAACGGATTTAGCTAACTGGTACTAATTTGTCGAAAAGCTTGATCACCCTTATTTAATTATTGTTACATTACAAATTGCGAGGTTTTCTCCAGTGACTATAGTAGAAATAAAAAACCCGTTCCCATTCCGAACACGGTAGTTAAGATTTTTACGCCGATGGTACTATCCAACGATGGGAGAGTAGGTATTGCTGGGGGCTTAAATAACCCATCCCATAAAATATGGGATGGGTTTTTTTTTAAATAAAAATAAATAGATTATGTTTAGAGTTGTCTATTATTACTTATAAAGTATTATTAAGTTTTGTAATATGAATGAAGTAGAGAAAGTATTTAGAGATTATGTACAAGGACAAGGTTTAAAGTTTACTCCTGAGAGACAAGCAATATTAAACCACGTCTTTGAATGCCACGGGCATTTTGAAGCTGAAGAGTTGTTGATAGATATGAGAAAAAACAACAAAAGGGTTTCAAAAGCAACTATTTATAGAACCCTTGCGCTATTAGTTAGCAGTGGTTTGCTTAGAGAAGTAATTTTTGGTGAAAAACATGCACATTACGAGCATGTTTATGGCCATGAGCATCATGAACATCTTGTATGTATAGGATGTGGTAAAATAATTGAATTTACTGATGAAAGAATAGAAGAATTTCAAGAACAAATATGTATTGAGAATAATTTTAAAGCCGAATCTCATAAATTTCAAATTATGGGATATTGTGAAGATTGTGAGAAGAAATAATTAATTTTTGATGAGAGGGTAACAGTTATGGCACGTATCTGTGAAATATGTGGAAAAGGAACGTCTGTCGGGTTCAAACTGGAGCGAAGAGGTTTGCCCAAAAAAAAAGGTGGTGTTGGGCTTAAGATAACGGGTAAAACAAAGAGAAAATTTAAGGCTAATATACAAACTATGAGGGCAAATATTAATGGTAGTATCAAGAAGATAAAAATATGCACTAGATGCATGAATGCCGGTAAGGTTGTTAAGGTTGTATAAACGATTGTAAATGGTAAATTTCATTTTCTTTGTTACATTACAATGGACATAGATATAAAACAGATTGAAAAAATTGCTGATCTTTCCCGAATCAGGCTTAGAGATGAAGAGAAAGGTGTTTTCCGGGAGCAGTTAATAGATATCTTAGACTATATTGAAAAATTGAACGAATTAGATACAGATGGTATACAGCCAATGGCATATGCAACATCCATAACAAATGTTTTTCGAGAGGACAAGCAAACACCTTCTTTCGCACACCAAGAGATAATAAAACTTTCCCCTTCAAGTACCAATGGCTTTTTTAAGGTGCCAAAGGTCATAGAATAAAGATTTAGTCATTCAAGCGTATAATTCTGATATTAAGCTTATTAGTTGATAATTCTTTTTATATCCATCGTTCTTGAATTAAACTGTAATTTATCAATATGAATAAATATAATAATATTTATTTATTAGAAACCATAAGGATTTTTTTTTGGAGTTATTTTTGATATTACATAATTTAAGCGCAAACAACATAAAAGAAAAAATAATTAATCGAGAAATTACCTCGCAAGAGGTAGTTGAAGAACTCTTTGAATGGATTTGTCTTAAAGATCCTTCGGTTAAAGCTTATCTCTACTTAGATAAGGAGGGTGCTTTATTAAAGGCAAAAGAGATTGATAAGAAACTTAATAACGGTGACAAAATTGGGCTGCTTGCGGGTATTCCTGTTGCAATAAAAGATAATATATGTACATCAGGGATTAAGACAACCTGCGCGTCCAGGATGTTAGAAAACTTTGTTCCGCCTTATGACGCCTTTGTAATTAAAAAAATAAAGGAAGAGGATGCGGTAATTATCGGCAAGACTAATCTGGATGAATTTGCAATGGGCTCTTCAAATGAAAATTCTGCTTTTCATGTTACACGAAACCCATGGAATACTGATTATATACCTGGTGGTTCTGGTGGTGGATCTGCTGCAGCAGTAACGTCAGATATGGCATTTATGGCTTTGGGATCAGACACTGGTGGTTCAATCAGGCAGCCATCCGCATTTTGTGGGAACGTTGGTTTTAAACCAACATATGGCAGGGTTTCTCGATACGGGTTGGTTGCATTTGCATCTTCATTAGATCAGATCGGCACTATTTCGAAAGACGTATATGATGCTGCATTGCTTTTACAGGTTGTTTCTGGTCATGATGGATGCGACTCGACATCTTCGAAAATGGATGTACCTGAGTATCTGGCTGATATCAATTGCATAAATAGTAAGTTGAAGATAGGGGTGCCAAGGGAGTTTTTTGGTGCAGGACTTAATCCGGAGGTTGGAAACGCGGTAACTAATGCGTTAGAT
This sequence comes from Candidatus Scalindua japonica, assembly GCF_002443295.1. Classification (NCBI taxonomy): domain Bacteria; kingdom Pseudomonadati; phylum Planctomycetota; class Candidatus Brocadiia; order Candidatus Brocadiales; family Candidatus Scalinduaceae; genus Candidatus Scalindua; species Candidatus Scalindua japonica. Next base: position 135,364 of record NZ_BAOS01000029.1, read on the forward strand.
ATTTATAAAAAAAAAGGAGCAGAAATAGTTGATTTGTCTCTTCCTCATTGTGGATATGCTGTTGCCGCATACTATATTATAGCAACTGCGGAAGCCAGCTCAAACTTGGCAAGGTATGATGGCGTTCGGTACGGGTATAGAAGCCAGTTAAGTGAAGACAATATTATTGATATGTACAGCAGGGTGCGCGCAGAAGGTTTTGGCAGTGAGGTAAAAAGGAGGATTTTATTAGGTAATTACGTATTAAGTGCCGGTTTTTATGATGCGTACTATTTGAAGGCTTCAAAAGTAAGAACCCTGATAAAGAGCGATTTCGAAGATGCTTTTGATAAAGTAGATTGTATCATTTCTCCTACTTGCCCATCACCGGCTTTTAAGATAGGAGAGAAGATTACTGATCCGCTTGAGATGTATTTGTCAGATATTTATACAATTCCTGCCAACCTGGTAGGAATACCAGGTGTTTCTATTCCTTGTGGATTCACAACAACAGGTTTGCCCATTGGTATGCAGATTATGGGGAAATATTTTGAAGAGAAAAAAATATTACAGATTGCAAAATTATTCGAGAATGAAACAGGTTTTCATTTGAAGAAACCTGAAATAAAGTGACAGGCTTAGTTTATGAAATACGAAGTGGTAATAGGATTGGAAACACATGCAGAATTGGACACTGAGTCTAAGCTTTTTTGTGGCTGTAGTACTAAGTTTGGCTCAGAACCAAATACCCAGACGTGCCCAGTCTGTTTGGGATTGCCAGGTGTTTTGCCGGTAATGAACAAAAAAGCTTTTGAATATTCGTTAAAGGTGGCTGTAGCGTTGTCTTGTGAGATAAATAAATTTACCAATTTTGACAGAAAAAGTTATTATTATCCTGACTTGCCTAAAAACTATCAAACTTCACAAAACTACTTTAATATTGGTAATAATGGTTATGTAGATATAGTCGTAGCAGGAAAAGAAAAAAAAATAAATATACACAACGTGCATTTAGAAGAGGAGGCGGGAAAACTTGTTCATCCGGAAACATCCGGCGCAAATTATAGTTTGGTCGACTTCAACAGGGCAGGTGTGCCATTATTAGAAATAGTAACTCAACCAGACATGAGAAGTGTAGAAGAGGTAGAAAGTTATATGCAGACACTCAGGAATACATTGCTTTATATAGGTGTTTCGGATTGTAAGATGGAGGAAGGTTCTTTAAGATTTGAAGCGAGTATATCATTAAGGGAGCATGGTTCAGGTGTTTTTGGTAATAGGGTAGAAATTAAAAACCTTAATTCTATGAAGGCTGTATCAAAGGTGATTACATACGAAATATCCAGACAAGGTGAATTGTTGGATAAAGGTGAAGATGTGTTAATGGAGACAAGGTTGTGGGATGATGTTGATTTAGTAAGCAGGCGGATGCGTTCAAAGGAAGAATCTCATGACTATAGATATTTCCCAGAGCCTGATTTGGTTCCTTTCCAAGTTGAACAGAAATGGATTGATGAGACGAAGGCAGCAATACCGGAACTTCCTGTCAATAGACGCCTGAGGTTTGTGAATGAGCTATCAGTTTCTGACTATGATGCGGGTATTCTTACAGAAGATAAGCTTCTTGCTGATTATTTTGAGGAGTGTGTAAAAATATCTCAAGATTTCGAAAAAGAGTTAAGTAATTGGATTATCAATGACATACTTCGCGTGTTAAATGAACAAAAAATAAATATACAGGATTTTGTTATATCTCCGGAAATGCTGGTTGAGTTAGTTAAAATCAAGCCAACAATTGGAAATTCTATTGCTAAAGATGTCTTTGCCGAAATGATAAATACAGGGAAGAGTGCTTCGGCCATAGTTAAGGAAAAAGATTTAGTGCGTATGGATGATACCAGTGAACTTGACGAGATTGTTATTAAAGTTATAGAAGAGAATCGACAAGCCGCAGAAGATTATGGACAGGGCAAGAAAAATGCTTTAGCTTTTTTAATCGGGCAAACAATGAAAATTACCAAAGGCAAAGCAAATCCAAAAATATTAACGAAGTTATTTAAGCAGAGATTATCTGCCAGCCCAGAGTAAACCTGCTATCCTATACATCTTTTGCTTGAATAGTTTTTCTGTTATTTCCTTGTGCTCTATTAACCGCTTTATCAATTAAATCGTAGACTGAATTACTCAACTCGCTAATGAATTCTCCAGACGTATTACAATCGTTACTTTTTACATATTCTCTGACTTTACTAGCAACAACAAGAACATCTCTTTCCTTTTTTTTTGCTTTCTTTGCCATCTCTTTCTCCTTAATATTGGTTGGTTTAAAATACTTCGGGATGATACCAAAAAAGCTAGAGAAGTCAAGTGCTTTTCTTGCATAGAATTTGGAAATCAAGTTAATATACAGTTATGAGTATTCGAGAAAAAATATTATCTAATGTCAGTAAAATTGTGATAAAAATTGGGACTCGTGTGCTTACAGATGAGGGTGGATTCCTGGATAAGAATCAAATTATGGAATTATCGAATCAGGTTATTAAACTTCGTTCTAGAGGTTTTAGTGTGGTTGTTGTCAGCTCGGGTTCAATTGGGGCTGGTATCAGCGCTTTAGGCCGTCAGAAAAGACCAAATATTCTTCCTGAACTTCAGGCTGCTGCCGCAATAGGGCAGGGAAAACTAATGGAGGTTTATAACGAATGTTTTAAAAAACATGGGTTTCATGCTGCACAACTGCTTCTTACAAGGCAGGATTTTGAAGATCGTCAGAGATATTTAAACGCATGTAATACACTGCACTCATTATTAAATTTTAAAGCTATTCCAATAATTAATGAAAATGATACTATATCAGTGGAAGAAATAACATTTGGTGATAATGATATTCTCTCCGCACTGGTTACGAATTTATTACGAGCTGATTTGCTTATACTTCTGTCTTCTATAGATGGGTTATACACTGCCCCTCCTGTTTCCGGTAAAAGTAGTCATATTTTGTCTGTTGTGGATTCAATATCAGACGATATTAAGAAGCTGGCATTCAAGCAAAAGACGAAAGAAGGGGTTGGTGGTATGGAGAGTAAGCTTGAGGCTGCTAATATTGCTACAGGTTCAGGGGAGGCAGTCGTAATAGCGAATGGGAGGCAATCAGATATTTTGTCAAAAATAATGAACTATGATAACGTGGGTACATTATTTGTTCCGTTTAAGAAAAAGATTACAAGTCGCAAACGATGGATCGGGTTTACCGTAAGGCCAAAAGGAAAAATTTATATAGATGAAGGTGCATTAAGGGCTTTAAAAAAGAGAGGTAAAAGCCTCCTGCCGTCAGGGGTCGTAAGGATTGATGGAAAATTTATTAAGGGCGATGTTGTATCAATAGTGGATATTAGTGAAAATAAAGAAATTGCCAGAGGTTTAATGAATTATTCAGATGATGAGGTTCGTAAGGTTAAAGGGCTTCGCACTTCTTTGATAAGGAAAACGTTGGGCAATAAACCATATGATGAAATAATACACCGCGACAACATCGTTATGTTATAAAAAATAAGCCTGACATTTCCGGTGGTTAGTAGTCTAAAAAGTTCTTAATCAGCTTAGGTCCTTGTACCGTCAGGAAGGATTCCGGGTGGAACTGCACCCCTTCTAAAGGGATCTCTTTGTGTCTTATGCCCATAATTTCATCTTCATCGGCAAATGCAGTTATTTCAAAGGAGTTCGGTAGCGTTTCTTTGTTTACTATTAGGGAATGATAACGGGTGGCTTCAAAGGGGTTGGATAGGCCATTGAAGATTGCCTTATTATCATGGTGTATCATGGATGTTTTGCCATGCATTATCCTTCTTGCCCGTATTATTTTTGCTCCGAATGTATATGCAATACATTGGTGCCCCAGACAAACACCTAGTATTGGGACTTTTCCTGCAAAATTCTTAATAACAGAGTTTGATATGCCGCCTTCTTTTGGGGTACATGGCCCAGGTGAAATAATTATATGGCTTGGGTTCTTTTTTTCAATCTCTGCAATGGTAATCTTGTCATTCCGGGCGACTTCTATGGCTATACCAAAGGCGCCTATCTGCTGTACGAGATTGTAAGTAAAAGAATCATAGTTGTCTATTAATAATACCAATTTGAGATTTTATTGATTTTGGTGTTGATAATACAGAAACTAAGTAATTTTCTGTAAATCTTCAGGAGATTTTTATATTGTTATAAGGCAAAACTAAGTCTAGCAGATTATTTTTCTTTGTCAAATACTTATCTTAATAAATGGCCTTGTAGAAACTACTTAGAGAAACTAAAAAACAAAAATGGGCTTGACAAAAAAGCATTTTTTGTTATCATCTGTTATTGTTGTAATAAAGTTGGAAGCGGTTTGTTCTTAATATCTTAGAAAAGTTTAAAAAGGGTGATAAGGCTTAGGCTATAATTAGCGTATTCGGTTGTCTAGGCTTATGTCAACGGGATTGATGGGAATTCAATGATAATACTTGCAATGAAGTGACCGCAGAGGGATTTCAATAATCGGAGTTGTTTAGACTGTTACAGAAAAAGTGGGAGTTTGCCCACTTTTTTTTTTGAAACCATTATTAGGGATATAAATGGACAAAGAGAGCTTGTTAAGATTGGTGGAATTATTACACAAAGACAAAGACATTGACAAAGACATTGTCTTTCAGGGTATTGAATCCGCTTTAGAATCTGCTACCAGAAAACATCTAAAAACCAACGAGACGGTTTCAATTAAGATCGATAGGGATACAGGAGAGATTGTGGCCAGGCAGGGAGAGCATGAAATTGATCTCTCAGATTTGGGAAGAATTACTGCCCAAACTGCCAAACAGGTGATAATTCAGAAGATCAAAGAAGCTGAAAGAGATGTTATTTACAATGAATTTGTTGAGAGAAAGGGCACAATAGTTAGTGGCATCGTACAACGGTTTGAAGGACCGACAATAATTATCAATCTTGGTAAGACAGAAGGATATCTTCCAAAGTCAGAACAAATTAGTAATGAATTTCATCGTTCGGCTGAGAGAGTAAGGTGTATAGTTGCTGATGTAAAAAAGGCTGGACATAGAGTGAAAATTCTGCTTTCGAGGACACATTCTAATTTTGTGAGACAGCTTTTTGAATTGGAAGTACCGGAAATACCGGAGAAGATTGTTGAAATAAAAGGTTTGGTGAGAGAGGCCGGTTATAGAACTAAGATTGCCGTATTTTCGGAAGATCCGAATGTCGATTGCGTAGGAGCTTGTGTCGGTGTAAGAGGGACAAGAATAAAAAATATTGTTGATGAATTAAATGGAGAAAAAATAGATATTATTCGCTGGGATGATGAACAAGAAGTTTTTATCCCTAATACTCTAAAACCTGCTGAAGTTACAGGTATTTTGCTGTCTCCGGAGAACCAGGTTGCAACTGTTGTGGTCCCGAATGACCAGCTTTCATTAGCTATTGGTAAAAGGGGACAGAATGTAAGGCTTGCATCTAAATTGGCAGGTTGGGACATAGATATAATTACTGAAGTAGAGCTGGAGCGTGAGCGTGAGCGTGAGGAGTCGAATGGCTCAACGGGGGAAGGTGTAGATGAGACAGCTTCAAGTGAAGATGAAACTGGAAAAGAAGTTGAGGAAGCTGGCCTAAACGAAGATGCTGACAGTGAAGAGGTAAAAAAACAAATATAAATTAGTAGTACTATTTTAGGAGCGTTGTTTTATTTATGGTTAGAATTAATAAACTGGCAAAAGATTTAGGTTTTAAAAATAGCTTTTTAATAGAAAAGTGTCAAGAGTATGGTTTTGTGCATATTAAACACCATGCAAATGCGTTGACGGATGAACAAGCAGGTTTATTGCGTAGTAAATTAGTAGATAGAGCTGCACAAAGTGTTTCTATTAAAGAAAAACCTGATACTTCTCAAGTCAAAAAAGTAAGTACAGAGAAAAAAAGTAGTGGTCCTGCCAAGGTTGTGTCTAAGGATGCTGAAGCATCGGCAGTGCGGAGACGTATTCCTCTTTGGAAACAAAAGGCTAGAGAAGATCTGATCAAAGGTAGGTGGAAAGAGATTACAAAGGTTTCGCAACAAAAAAGACCTAGAAGATTTGAAAAGCGTACAAAAGAAGCACCTAAAGAAGTCAAAGTTGTTGCTCCAAAAGAAAAAGAAAGCAAGGTTACGGTGGAATTGCCGGCTACAGTTAAAGATGTATCTGCCGCGTTGGGAGTGAAAGCCGGTGATATAATTTCAAAGTTACTAATCGGTCATGGTCTTTGTGCTACGATAAATCAGGGCCTGGATGGTGAAATTGTTGAAATGTTAGGCATTGAGTATGGTGTTGAAATTGAGTTGAAGCAGGCAAAAGAGGACGAAGATGAGTTTTCATTAGAAGAGGCCGTTGACAAGGACGAAGATTTAAAGGAGAGAGCGCCTATAGTAACATTTCTTGGTCATGTAGATCATGGAAAGACTTCTTTGCTTGATAGCATTAGAAAAACTGATATTGTCTCTTTCGAGGCAGGTGGTATTACGCAACACATAGGAGCCTACCGTGTAGAAACAAAAGGGAAATCTGTTGTTTTCCTTGATACACCAGGACATGAGGCGTTTACTGCGATGAGGGCAAGAGGGGCAAATGTCACTGATCTGGTGGTGTTGGTAGTTGCTGCTGATGATGGAGTAATGCCTCAGACGGAGGAGGCTATTAACCATGCGCGTGCCGCAAATGTGCCTATTGTGGTTGCCTTGAATAAGGTGGATAAACCGGAAGCAAATATAATGAAGGTGAAGCAGCAATTAGCTTCTCTTGATTTAAATCCTGAAGATTGGGGTGGCAAGGTACAAATGATAGAAACATCTGTTGTTACAAAACAGGGGCTTGATACTCTTTACGATGGATTATTACTGGAAGCCGAGATTCTGGAGTTAAAGGCGGTTGCAAAGAAGCCAGCCAGGGGTATTGTGCTGGAGGCACATGTTCATGAGGGTAGGGGTGTTATCGCAAACCTTTTAGTAAGAGAGGGTACATTAAAACATGGTGATATTGTCCTGTGCGGTCAGACATACGGCAGGGTGAGAGCTATATACAATGATCATGGAAAAGAGATAAAGGAGGCAGGTCCATCAACGCCGGTTGCGATATCAGGTTTATCAACTTGTCCGGAGGCAGGTGATAAATTTTACAGTATTAAGGATATCCAAAAGGCCAGAGAAATCGCTTCAAAACGGGAAAGAAAGATTCGTGAGGTGACACTGTCCGGGCGTCAGCATGTTACACTGGATAATCTGTATAAAAAGATTGAAGAGGGGCAGGTTAAAGAAATTAAGGTAATCTTGAAAGCAGATTTTAAGGGTTCTGTTGAGGTGATTAAGAAATCATTGGAAGAAATCTCAACTAAGGAAGTCAGGACCAGGGTCTTGCATAGCGGTGTTGGAGGGATTACGGAGACAGACATTTTGCTTGCAGACGCTTCCGATGCGGTCGTTATTGGTTTCCATGTTGTTCCTGAAGATAAGGCAAAAACACTTGCGGAATCGTGTGGGGTGGATGTAAGATTATATAAAATTATCTATGATGCGACAAATGACATAAAAGCTGCTCTAGAGGGAATGTTAGAGCCAGACAAGATTGAAAATACACTTGGCAGCGTTGAGGTAAGAAAGGTGTTTAAGGTATCTAAGGTTGGGAATATTGCGGGCTGTTATGTGAAAAGTGGTAAGATATTGCGTAGCTCTCTGGTAAGGCTGATAAGGGATAGCGTTGTTTTGTATGATGGCAAGATTGCAACTTTAAGGGTTGTCAAGGATGATGCGAAAGAAGTCAGGGCCGGGTTTGAATGCGGTATCAGGATAGCGGGATATGATGACATAAAAGTAGATGATATAATAGAGCCTTATGAAATCCAGCATATTGCACGCACCTTGAAGTAAAGAAAGAAATAATACAGGAGAATATTAAGAACAAAAAAATATCTTATGATCGTAGGGACTTTAAACATTAAGGTTGTGATGAGAGGTTCGCGCTCTTTAAAAGATAAACGACGTATAATTAAAAGTTTGAAGGACAGGATCAGAAACAAGTTTAATGTTTCTGTTTCTGAAACAGGTTCACAGGATAATCTCAGGTCTTCGGAAATCAGTGTGGCAATGGTTGGGACAGACAGGCAATACGTTAATAGTGCATTATCTTCGCTTATAAATTTCTTCCGTTTTTTCCCACAGATAGAATTAGTTGATTATGATCTGGATTTGTTTTGAATATGCAGGCTCATGACAAGAAGACTGGAAAGGGTAAGAGGTTTAATTGAGCAGGAAATCAGCAAGGTTATTCTGTATAAGTTGCAGGATCCCAGGGTTAATATGGTGTCTGTTACAAGGGTAGACCCCTCTGCAGATCTGAGATTGGCTAAGGTGTATGTGGCAGTCCAAGGTGATGAAAAATTACAAAAAGACACCTTAAATGCATTGAGACACGCAAAAGGTTTTGTGCAATCCGAGATAGCCTCAAGCTTAAAGTTGAAAAACACTCCCTCGTTGACTTTTTATCTTGATGAGGGAAAAAAGAAGGGCGGGCATATCTTGGAATTAATAGAAAAAGCGGTAAGAGAAGATAATAATGCGGGAAATAGAGACGGGGAAAAAATGAAAAAATTGAGTTTTGGTTTACCAAAGGGTAGTTTGCAGGAATCGACAATTGGTATGATGAAAAATGCGGGATACAAGGTCTACGTTAGCAGTAGATCATACTATCCGTCAATTGATGATGATGAGATGTCGGTAAGATTAATCCGTCCGCAGGACATGGCTCGATATGTTGAGAAAGGGATTATAGATGCGGGTCTTACGGGGCAGGATTGGGTAGAAGAGGCTGGTGCCGATGTTCGGTGTGTGGAGAAACTGGTCTATGCGAAACAACAGTTAACTAAAGTGCGTTGGGTTTTGGCAGTACCGGAGGACTCTGCTATTGAATCCGTGGATGACCTGCAAGGTAAGAGAATATCAACAGAATTGGTAAATGTTACTAAAAAATATCTTGAGGAGAGGGGTGTTCAAGCGGAGGTTGAGTTTTCGCATGGCGCTACAGAGGCCAAGGCTCCGGACCTTGTTGACGCTATAGTGGAGTTGACAGAAACCGGTAGCAGTTTAAGGGCTAACAAACTACGCATTATTGAGACAGTAACAGAATCTGCCACAGTATTTATTTCTAACCATAAATCGTGGGAAGATCCATGGAAAAGGCAGAAGATAGAAAATCTGGCAATATTATTTCATGGAGCCATTATTGCGCGTGACAAAGTGGGGTTGAAAATGAATATTTCAAATGAGGGATTGAATGTTTTATTAGAGAAGTTACCTGCTTTGCGAACACCTACCATTTCTCCCCTTTCAGGAAATGCAGGATATGCAATAGAAACAGTTATGGATGAGTCGGTAGTTAGAAACATTATTCCTGAATTAAAACGGATTGGTGCGGAAGGGATCATTGAATATCCACTTAACAAGGTAATTCTTTAGGTACTTAATGTGTCTCCATTAGTGATGTTTATAACCAACTGAAAGTGCTCTTTTTACCACATCGTTCGTTTTGCTTAAGAAAAACATTTAATTTTTTTTCTCATGTTTGCCCGGCTGAATTCACTCGGACGGGAAAGTGGGAAAAGAATCAAACAAGTATAATATTTTATTACTTGTTTTATTAATATGATATCCACTCTTCTCCCGGTAAAAGACGCTGAGAGCTTATGTTCGTTGAAGAGGGGTTTGCCTTCTAATCTTTATACTGGATAATAAGGGAAAGACTGAAAACAGTTAGTTTTCATTTTAAAACTTGGTTGAGCTGGAATATACAAGAGATAAGCTCAGCGTCGTTTAGGATATTTGTCCCCTTATTAGTTCTGGTTCTGCCTGGTTGAGGTATAGCATGCCGAAAACAATAATTATTGTTTTGTTGCCTTTTGTATTTATTCTAGCAATCCTATTTGAAACTACTTCCGCCGAATCCCAGAGAAACAGTGACAGTAGTCTTTTGCCGCATAATGGTACAGGGTCCTATGTAGATTTTTGTACAGGGTTTTATCTGATGTTGGATCATCGTTGGGAAGATGCAATTGTCTTTCTTGAAAAAATATTGCAGGAAAATCCAGATGCCGAAAGAATTCACAACCATCTGGCGAGTTGTTACTTCCAGGTGGATAAAAAAGAGGAGGCCATCCGTCATATTGAAAAAATTGCGCAATTAAAACCTGATGACTTTAGCATTCATTATACCCTTGGAAATATTTATGCCAGTGAAGGTAATGAAATGGGAGCTATTTCAGAATACGAACGTGCTAATTCATCTGAAATGGATGGCATTGATAAGGGTTTTGTGTCTGATATGCTGCACCGTCTGGCAAGTAGTTATATGAAACATGGGGAAATAGAAAATGCAGCGAATATTTACCATAAAATACTTGATTTAAAATTAACTGATGAACCGGTTAAAATTCATTATAATCTCGGGCAAATCTATGTTGATGCGAAGAGAGTGAAGGAAGCTATTGAAGAGTTTGTTAAAGCAAAAAAATACAGACCTCATGCCGAACCTGTCTGTTTTTATCTTGCACTGTGTTACGAGGAATTGAAGAAATACGACAAGGCAATTGCAGAGCTCAAATCATTTATTGAATATGATCCGGATGCCTGGCTTATGCGAATTAATTTATCAAATATCTACGAAAGAGTTAAACAGTATGAAAATGCTGAATTTGAGAGAAATAAATCTTTAGTAATATTGGAAAGCCGTGTAAGTGGCGAGAGTAAAGACATAAGAGAATATATTACGTTGAGTCAACTTTTACAGAGAAAAGGTAAAGAGAAAAAAGCGATAGAGACACTGGAGGCCGCAATTGCGAATGTCATAGATGGAGATGATAAGGCATTGGGTGAAGTCCGCTTTATGCTGGCGAATATATATTATGAGATGAATGACCATAATAATGTGATAGATGAATTAGAAAAAGTATTAGAAATGGATCCTGACAATCATCAGGCAAATAATTTTCTGGGTTATTTTTTTATTGAACAGGGGGTACAGTTAGACAGAGCTGTAGGTCTGATCAAAAAAGCTTTGAGTCTTAATCCTGAGAATGCCGCATATCTTGATAGTCTGGGTTGGGCATATTACAAACTGGCGAAAAAAGATGATGAAATGATGGAGCAGGCATTACAAAAGCTAATCGAAGCATCAAATTATGCACAAGATCCTGAAATTATGGGCCATCTTGGGGATGTTTATTTTTCTCTTGGATTTTGGGAAAAAGCAAAGAGTCAATGGGAGAATGCCATAGACTTATGGAAAGAGTCTGAGGTAGAAGCGCCTCCTCATCTAAAATATAAAACGGTCCGAGAGTTAAAAGCAAAGAGATCAATTCAAAACAAACTCCAAAAAATCCGAAACTTAAAGATGGTCGAAAGCTCAAAAGAGAAGGTGGAAACAGGAGAAAGAGTGGTTCGTAATCATGTCCATTAATATATAGTAAATGTTAATTGCGTGTTAATAATGGAAGGTAAATAAAAATGTCAGGACATTCAAAGTGGTCAACAATAAAGCATAAAAAGGGTGCTGCAGATGCAAAGAGGGGTAAGATATTTTCAAAACTCGCTAAGGCTATTACTTCTGCGGCAAGACAGGGTGGTGGAAACCCTGATATGAATTTAAAGCTGCAGTATGCTATTGATAGTGCTAAATCAGAAAATATGCCCAAGGATAATATTGAACGGGCAGTAATGAAGGGTACAGGAGAGTTAAACGCGGATTCAATTCTTTATGAATGCCTTTACGAAGGTTATGGTGTTAATGGTGTTGCTGTTATGGCAGAGATATTGACAGACAATAAGAACAGAACTGCGGCAGAGATAAGGAAAATATTTGAAATGTCCGGGGGGAATCTTGGTGAGTCAGGCTGTGTATCATGGATGTTTAAGCAGAAAGGTGTGATTACGATAGATTCCGGAGAAATTGAAGAGGACAAGTTGATGACGATTGTTCTTGATGCGGGTTGTGAAGACTTACAGGAAGAGGCTGGTAAATATGAGATTGACTGCGAAACAAAGGATTTTAATAATGTAAAAAAAGCACTACAGGATGCGGGTATAAAAATAGAGTCAGCTGATATCAGTTGGGTTGCCAACACATATATCGATCTTGATGAGGAAAAAGGCAGGAAGGTTATTTCTCTTATGGAAAAATTAGAGAATCATGATGATGTGCAGAACGTATATGCTAATTTTTCATTACCGGAAGGTTTTATGGCTGAGTTATAGCCTTTAAGATAGGGAAGATTGCTTCCCTTCACTAGAACTTCCATTTGACTTTGGAGATTTTTTCTTCTCTTCTTTAATATTAAGTAAATCAAGAATTTGCTCAGCTTCCAGGACTTCCTCTTCTTCGAGTTTCTTCGCGAGGAGATTGAGCTTGTCTCTGTTCTCTTCAATCAAAGACTTGGCTTTAGAGTAAGAACTTTTGATAATTTGTGATACTTCCGCATCAATATCTATCGCAGTTTTTTCACTGAACTCTTTTTCCTGTACAAGATCATGTCCAAGAAATACATTTCCTTGTTGCCTTCCAAATGTTTGAGGTCCAAGCTTGCTGCTCATACCAAATTTACAGACATAGTTCCTGGCTAATTTTGTTACTCTTTCCAGGTCGTTTTGAGCTCCGGTGGATAATTCATTAAAGACAATCTCTTCTGCGGCACGTCCCGCAAGAAGTACGCATATGGTATCTCGTATTTCAGATTCTCTGGTTAAGTATTTATCCTCAGTAGGCAATTGTAATGTGTAGCCCAGTGCCGCAGCTCCCCGTGCAACAATAGAAACTTTATGTACCGGGTCAGTATTAGGTAATATAGCGGCTACCAGAGTATGACCGGATTCATGATACGCGACAATACTTTTTTCCTCATTACTTATTACCCTGCTTTTTCTCTCAGGTCCGGCAATAACTCTTTCTATCGACTCCTCAAGCTCGGCCATTTCTACGAAACTTTTGTCACGACGCGCTGCAAGTAATGCTGCTTCGTTAATGACATTTGCGAGGTCAGCGCCCGAAAACCCGGGAGTACGCTTTGCTATCGTGTTGAGATTTCCGTTAGGTTCTATTTTAACGTCTTTAGCATGTACCTTTAAGATCTCTTCTCTTCCAATAAGATCAGGTCTATCGACAGTAACCTGCCTGTCGAATCTTCCCGGACGGAGTAACGCGTTGTCCAGAACGTCAGGTCTGTTTGTTGCGGCAATTATAATAACGCCACTATTTGATGTGAAGCCATCCATTTCGGCTAATAGCTGATTCAGTGTTTGTTCCCGTTCATCATGACCACCTCCTAAGCCCGTACCTCTCTGCCTTCCAACGCTGTCAAGCTCATCGATAAAAACGATGCAAGGGGCCTTCTGCTTAGCTTGTGAGAACATATCACGCACTCTGGCAGCCCCCATTCCAACAAACATTTCTACAAAGTCAGATCCGCTTATTGAGAAGAAAGGTACGCCGGACTCACCTGCAACCGCTTTTGCCAGAAGTGTTTTTCCTGTTCCCGGTGGTCCTATAAGCAAGACCCCTTTCGGGATCTTACCTCCCAGTTTTTGGAACTTTTGTGGGTATTTTAAGTACTCTATTATCTCTTCCAGCTCCTCTTTAGCTTCTTCACATCCGGCGACATCTGCAAAAGTAGTTTTTTTTGCGTCTTCCGCAGCATAAAGTTTAATCTTTGCTTTTCCGAAAGATGCAAAGGGGCTTCCCATCCCTCCAATTCTTTTTGATATGAAAAACCAGGCTATTCCAATAATTAAAAAAGGAAAGACCCACCACATAATCATATTTCTCAGGAAATTATTCTCTACTTCTCCCTTGAACTCAACATTTTTTTTCTCTAACTCGTTTACCAGTTCGATATCTTTAATAGGTACCGTGACAAAGGCAATCGGCCTCTCTTTATCAGATATTGCGCTTTCATAGTGTCCTTTAATCACTTTTTCTCCCACAGTGCAATCTACTATTTTTCCCGCAGTTAGATACTCCCTGAATTGGCTGTAAGAGATTTCACTGGCCTTAGGTGTCAAAAACATCTGTATAATATATAAAACTACTAGAAAAAGCAGGAGGTAGCCTATAGAAAAACCAGTCTTCTTGGTTTTCAGGTTTTTAGATTTTTTCTTTGGGGGCTTCTTGTCTGTGTCTCTCATTCAATTCATTATGATACAAGTGTTTACAGCGCACAACATATGTCTGTAAATATAACTCAATAAATGCGGATTATATGATAATATTTGCTTTTAGTCAAAGTAATAAATATTAGCGGAGAAAAAGATATACTTACTCGGTCGGATATCGCATCAACTTTTTTTGATCTTGATCTGTCGAATTATAGTGAGACAAACAGTGTGAAACAGGGTCAGCCATCGCATTTTAGCAAGCTTTTAACTAACCGGTTCAGGATTTTATTCTTCTTGCCTTTAACCTCATTGACAAAAGTCAGGTTCGTTGTTATTCTCTCTTAAACACCATTCACATATCAAATATAATTGCATGGTAAAGCTGAGATGTGTGTGTTCTTAACATTTAGGAGGTAATAGGTATGAATATTAGAAAATCATTTAGTATGTTAATTGCGGACTTGCAATTATAAGTTTTACTACCTTAGGCTATGCTTCGCTGGAAGAAGCCTCTCATTCTGATGATATTAAGTCTGAAACTGCATCTGAACAGGAAACTGCTAATGAAGAAACCGATTCAGCGCAATCTACAGAGGATATTCAGTACGGAGCTGAGCCAAAATTTGAGTCAGATGAACAAGCAGCTAAAGCAGAGGAAAAAGAGTAGTTTCTGGATCAGTTTAAAAAAGTAATATTCGGAAGTCAAAGCACCAATATATTTTTTAATCAACAAAACTTAGAGTTTAAACAGAAACACACACTGCTTTCATTCTACTATAAACTTTTAACAATATATTTTCAAGGTATATTTATGCTCCTTATTTTTTTTTAATGGAACAATATTTGGCTTAAAATTCGTTCTGATAATAGAAGAGGTTTATGTTTATTTGTGATTAAAGGTGATATCATGAAACTAAAAGCTATAGCTCTTGAAGACAATGACTCGTTAAGGACTTTAATCTATGGTATCTTGAAAGATAGGGGCTATGAAGTACACGCTTTCTCTGAGCCTTTTTTAAGCCCCTTATGTCATGACTACGAGTTCCCGTGTCCAGAAGGACATATCTGTCCGAATATTATCATTACTGATATCGATATGCCAAATATGACTGGGTTTGAATTTATAGAGTACCAGAAAAGCAAGGGGTGCAAAACTCAACACATAGGAATAATGTCAGGAAGCTGGACAAATGAGAATATTAAACATGCCAAGAGACTTGCTTGCCATATGTTTAATAAACCGTTTAAAATTGGTGAAATTAAAAAATTGTTAGATGAATGCGAAAAAAAATTAGACCGTAATAGTAAACTGATAGATATGCAAACAGTTGTTAATTAATTAAAAATGAAAGCCGATACCCCCCCCCCCTTTGGGTCATTATAGAATATACTTACATACTAAACACCTGTGCTTTATTCTTATCTTGATTCCTTCTTAAACACCCGCACAAACTTTTCAGTATAATTCGCTAATTATGACTGACATCGATTAACTCGTATTTTACAATAATGCAAACAATAATAGAATTCAAATTACCTTTTGATATTAAGAAAGACAATGACTGGTATGTATCATCTTGCCCTGTAATTGACGTGCATTCGCAAGGCAAAACAATAAAAAAACAAAAGAGAATTTATGTGAAGCGTTATCATTGTTTCTGATTTCTTGTTTTGGGAGAGGCACACTAGATCAGGTCCTGAGAGAATCTGACCTCAGACTATTACACAAGGTACCACATACCCCAAAAAGAATAGACAAATCAAAATATTTAGATATAAACATTCCTTTTTACATTCAACGCACACAAGCATGCCACGCATAACACATGTTCGTTGGTAAATCCTTGAATGCATATTAAAAAAGCAGGATTTACCTTTGAAAGACAAAAAGGAGATCACAAGGTTTATACAAAGGTAGGTGTTCACCGGCCAATGATAATTCCTACTTATTAAAGAGATGCGATTAGATATTATTAAATCTAATATGAAAACGGCGAAAATGACCAACAAAGAATATTTTAAACTCCTTGTCGAGTGTAAAAATTCATTCCTTCCGTCCATCGCCTTAAGCGTTTCATCAAATCGTATATGGCCGTTGACATGATCAAGTTTTTTTGATGTTTGTAAACGACAAGAATGTTGTTAACCATTGGAGATGGGAAAAAGCGGGTACCGAGAACTTGGATATGCCAAAAGAAAGCATTATGAACATATAATACACAAAAGAAATTTGAAGAAATAGCACTGGGTTATCTTGAAGAAAATATTGAGTTTGTACCTACAGCAACCTATGACGAAGATGGTGACTGAGTTGAGTTTTTTGCCAGACCAGACAGTGTTTATGCTGAACGTACCGTTTGATGAGGGGGGGATTGGCGTAAGCCTGTCCCCTACTCTACCCTGATTACAGTTGGTAAGTGTCCATTATTAGAGTTTTCGACTTGCAAATCTGAACCAGTATGCTACAAATACAAATTTATGGAAGGTAATCTATACACTATCATTTGCTAGGACTAAGGGGAGAAGACTAATGAAAACTATCGCAATTTATAATAACAAAGGAGGTGCTGGCAAATCTACGTTAACACTTTTTCTTGCAGACTTTTTTTCCTCTCTTAGCATTGCGGGAAAAAAAGCTCGCGTACTTATTGTAGATGTAGATGGTCAGGGGTCTTCTGCAATCTCACTCCTTGGCTTACAAAGGGTTGCAGGTGCAAGGGCAGAAAAACGCAGTCTTTCTCACTTACTTCTTAACGTATATAAAGGTCGAGATACTGAATTTTCTGATTATTTATTTGTAAGAGAGGAAGGGGTAACTGGTACTCGGCAAATCCCGCTTGCTAAACTGTCGGTGATGGTGCCAGAAAGAGAGAGCATAATAAAGTTGGAGGAAGATTTCGGACGGAAGCATTTTAAGCAATTTGAGAAATACTTAACAAAGGCATTTAAAGAAAACTTTGATCTTGTGCTTCTTGATCTTCCAGCAAATATTGACAGTAGAAACAAGCTTTCACTGGCTGCATTACACCTGTCTAATCATATTATAATTCCAACAGAGCCAACTCGTTTGGCAATAAATGCTTTAAATGATACATTTAATACAATTCAGAATGTACGTGGTATGGAAAATTCGGGAGTACGCCCTGAGATATTGGGGGTTGTTCTTAACAAAACAGACAGAAGAACACAGCAGTTTAAAGATCACAATAATGAGCTAAAAGATATGGTCGCAACGCACAACACTGTTGTATTTGAGAATTTCTTGCCAACAGCGCCAACGCTAGCTACAGCAACAGATGATAGTCTTGATTTTGCAACCCTCAAAGAACGCTACAGTACGTATTACGACAACGTAAGAAAGGTTGCCATAGAACTGATAAAAAAATGTTGATATAAGGTCACATTCCGATAAAAAATAGCATAAAATGGTCTTGACAAACCAAGCCACCTCAATAACCCATTTGTTGGAAATGGTCGGGGCGACTGGATTCGAACCAGCGACCTCTTGAACCCCATTCTGAAAAAGGGTATTTTTAACAAATTTTATAAGTGCCTGATTTAGTGTCTGTTATGTCGCTATCACTTTGTTGTACAATAAGTTGTGATTTTAAAATAATTCTGGTGAATCCTGTGGGATTCTACTGATTACGATGGAGTTGACTACGTTTTGACTACAGCAAGTTTGTCTTTTTTTATGTTGAGATTATGACTGACAATCAAGGAGTCCTATTTTTCTGAACATAAAACATACCCCCATTTCAAAAATTAATCATTCATACTATAAAACTTGACAGGTGATCATCAGGGATGCCATGCTTTCTTTTTTATCTTGATTTCAACAACATATAGGCTTATGTTTTATAGTGCTATTAATAGATGAACATTCAGTTGTTCATGCCTATACGTGATAATCTGATGTTTATAGAAATTATTTTTATAGGAGTGGTATAGAGGAGCTGTATAGTAAGTTCTATTCCTGAAACTTTAGAATTGTTATTATTTTGAGGAGAAAAAATGGGAATTACTTTACCTTTAGAAAAAATGACGACAGAGGATAAGATTCGAGCCATGGAAACAATATGGGATGATTTGTGCAAAAAGGACGAAAACATAGTTTCTCCTTCGTGGCATAAAGACATCCTTGAGGAGAGGGAGAAGGCAATAGAAAGTGGCAAAGAAGAATTTATTGATTGGAGCGAAGCAAAGCGGCAAATAGAAGATAAGATTTCATGAAGATAAAAGTATTGCCCTCCGCAAGCCAGGATTTAGTCGATGGTTACAGGTTTTATGAAAAACAATCTTCTGGATTAGGCAGTTATTTTAAAGATACGCTTTTTTCAGATATTGATTCGTTGTCAATATACGGTGGGATACATCCCGTACATTATGGAAAATACTATCGGTTACTTTCAAAGCGATTTCCATTTGCGGTTTATTACACTATTCAGCATGATGTCGTGTGCGTGTTTGCTGTTCTCGATTGTCGCAGAAAACCTGCCTGGATACGGAATAAATTAAAACGAAAATAGAACAATTGAATCTTGCTGATTATACTCTCGTTATTGTGTTTGAGAGACGTAACTGGATGTTGCTTCAACTCCTTTTGACTGATATTCAAGAAGCCGTGGTCTTGTATGGTAATGTTGGAGATAACCAGTTTTAAAACCCCCTTTTTACCGTGTTCAGATTATGAATGGGATATGATATATATCACACAAAGAGCATGACACATGCCTTCCTCCTGTGTTCCAAGCTTTACCTCTAAAATTAATTCAATTGTCTATCCTTGTAAACCTGATTGTAAAAGCAAAGAAAAAAGTTTTTTGACAGGCCGTACCTCTTGAGGTACACTGTGTGTTGTGAGGTGCAAATGAGGGAAGGTCTTAAAAGGGTTATAGTCCGGTTTTTTCGTGCTGATTCAGGCAATGAACCGGTACGGAAATGGCTTAAAAACCTTACGCCTGAAGACCGTAAAGTCATTGGTGTAGATTTGCAAACCCTGGAATTTGGGTGGCCTGTCGGTATGCCTTTATGCCGTTCATTAAGCACTTGGACGGGATTGTGGGAAGTACGAAGCAATTTAACTGGCGGCAGAATAGTAAGGGTTTTATTCTGTGTTAGAAAAGAAGAGTTAGTTTTATTGCATGGATTTATCAAAAAA